>JAKFCI010000136.1:0-3246 GCA_036676725.1 Chitinophagaceae bacterium | reverse complement strand
CGGCGGCGGTTATAACAGAGATTATTAATCAGCTCTATTCGTCAAAATACTTGAAATCCTTCCGGTTCGGAGGGATTTTTTATTGCAGGTAAGTGAATACAACGCTCTAAGAATTTTACGTCATTGACAATTGATGAACGCTTATTCATTTTTTTAAATGGAAGTGTCCAATCATGGTGCTCTGTGATTGGCCGAAGTTTTGCATAACTATACTATGACATTGACAGAAGATCAACTGTTGCGCATAAAACGTTTTTTTTCGCACAGCAAGTTCAGGACACATGGGGCAGTAATTACTGATCTCGATGGAACGGCTGTGCATGAGTTTGAAGGAAGAATAATTATTCATAAAGCTGTAGAAACGGGATTAAAAAGAATTTATCACATTGGCCGGCCAATTGTCATTAACACGCTGCGCTTTCCACTTTCTGTAATACGCACATTTGCATTGGACTGGTATACCATTTCAAATGCACCTATTCCGGTTGTGTTATTAAATGGCAGCCAGCTGGGTTATATTACCAAACTGGGAGATGAATTTTCATTTGAACAACTACAATGCTTTCCTTTATCTGCAGAAGAAATTAAAACTGAAATAGAAAAGTTGCAACCTTTTATTGATGACGGCATTGAGGATATCATTTTATTTTATTACCCTGAAGATTGGAAAAATGGAGAAATTATCTGGACACCAGTTGCGGAAAGAATTCCCCATCTTCAAAAAAAATATTCAAGTGCATCATCAGTAATATCAATTCCGTTAAATGAACTCGCCAATGAATTATTAAAGAACCCGGTTTGCATGATGCTGGTATTGATTGACCTTCCCAATGATAAACTAATGGCTTACCAGCATACTAAGCGAAGTCATTTTGTTACACATAAGGGGGTTGATAAATTACATGGCGCAGGAAAAATTGCAGGTTTGTTGAATTTTGATCTTGAACATTCAATAGGTGCCGGTGACACCGACATGGATAATTTTTTAAAAGCAGTTGGCTTCTCGGTGCATGTAGGCAGAATAAATTTGTCTTTTGAAGGAGTACGGGATACGCTCCGACTTCGGGATTTTGTTGAATATGGAGATCTCCTGCATCAATTTGCTGAATTGCAAACAAACTACGTGAAATAATTATGGCACACCGTTCTACTCATAACATACTAAAGCATGAAGAATTTACCCGCCAGGTTATTTTTCACCATTTCCCTAAAAGAAAAATAGAAATAACACCACTGGGCGGAGGACTTACAAATTATGTTTATGCCGTTAAAGCAGGTAAAGATGAGTTGGTGGTTCGTATAAGCGATAAGGCAGAAAAAATTCACAGCTTTCAAAAAGAACAATGGGCTGTTGCTAAAGCAAAAGAGAAAGGCGTTCCTGTACCCGATATCCTGGAGGTAGGGAACGACATCATACCGTTTCCTTACATGATCTCCAGAAAGGTTAAAGGTGACGCTGCAACGCATCACAATAACCGGCTTGAGGTATTAAAAGAAACCGGACGTTACGCAGCATTGATCCATACGATTCCCACGAATGATTATGGTCACATGTTTGACTGGTCGCCTAACACTCTCTCGAAAAATAAAACCTGGAAAGAATACCTCGACCTTGAACTGCGGTCAAATGAACGGCTGGAAGTTCTCTCGAAAAATAAAATATTACCGCCGCTAATGATAAGGAAAGTGACAAACGAATTAAAGAAGATCCGCAAATGGAATCAGTCTCCTTGTCTGCATCATGGCGACCTCAGGTTAAAAAACATCATGGTTGATGAGAAAGGAAAAATTACTGCTATTCTTGATTGGGAAAACTGCATCTCAACGATCGGTCCGTACTGGGATACATCCATTGCATTGCACGACCTTTCAATAGATGCTCAATGGCAATATCTTGAAGGCTATGGGTTACCGGATAAAAAAATACTGGAGATCTCAGCAGCAGTAAAAGTTTTCAACCTATTAAACTATGCTCCCGAGATTGTAAAAATCCTGGAGCAAAAAGACAAAAGAAGATTAGGACATTACAAGCTTCGTTTAAAAGGTGCACTCGATCTCTTTTCGTTATGATTTGAAAATTATTTATTACGGCACGAGCATTCGCAAACAAATCTCTATTCATACCATAAAAAAATCCTCCCGTAAAACAGGAGGATTTCTATTTCAAGTAATCTGGAAATTCTTATTCGCCGGCAGGTTGAGGACCTTTCACAATACCCATCTTTGCTTCAATGCTTAATGTAGCATGAGGCACAGCACGTAAACGGGCTTTATCGATAAGTTTACCGGTTACACGGCAAATACCGTAAGTTTTATTTTCGATACGCATCAGCGCTTTTTCCAGGTGATCAATGTAAGTGATCTGGCGACTGGCCATCTGGCTCAATTGCTCACGTTCCATACTTACACTGCCATCTTCCATGGTCATATAACGGCCATCGTCACCGTCACCACCTTGGTCATCCTTACGGGTGATCAACCCTTGCAGATAGTTTAATTCTTTTTTAGCAGCTTCATGTTTACGCTGAATGAGTTCTTTGAACTCCACGAGGTCTGCGTCACTGTAGCGAACCATTGGGCCTTGTGGCTTTGGTTCATCCGATTTATCTAAAACCGATTTTGTAAAGTCGGGCTGGTAACGCACCGATGTACTCACCGATGTTTTGATAGGCTTCACTTCTTTTGGTGGTGCCGGCTTTTTTGCTTCTTTTTTCAAATCTTGTATTGCTTGTTTAACTGTTGGTTTAATAGCGCTCACTGGTTTAGCAACCGGCTCGGGCTTCTTTACTTCCGGCTTTACTGCTTTTGCTGGAGCAGGCTTTGCTACCGGTTTGGGCACTGGCTTAGGAGCAGGTTTAGCTGCTACTTTTTGTGGCACTGGCTTGGGCGCAGGCTTTGCTGCCGCCTTAGGAGCCGCTTTTTTTGCTACAGGCTTTGCAACCGCTTTTTTAGGAGCTGGCTTTTTAGCAGCTGGCTTTGCTGTTTTTTTGGCGACTGGTTTCACCGCCTTTTTGGGAGCAGGTTTTGCTGCTTTCTTTTTAATTGCCATTCTATCCTCCTTTTTTGAGTACTTGAACTTTTAATGGAATATCGTTAACCTCAACTTCGATGCCATTGGATAATTGCGGTACAAATTCAAGGTTATCTGCCAAAATTTCGGCGCAAATATAGGATTTAAATTGAGTGATAGAAGGCTGCAGGCTCTCATTCTCTAAAACCTGTACAGCAATTCTGTCAGTCAGCTCA
>JAKFCI010000135.1:0-3190 GCA_036676725.1 Chitinophagaceae bacterium | reverse complement strand
AATCTTTCACGTATCGGATCGATAGGTGGATTAGTAACCTGTGCAAATAATTGTTTGAAATAACTGCTAAGATGTTGCGGCTGATCGCTCAATATAGCCAATGGTGTATCGGAACCCATTGAACCAAGCGGTTCTTTTCCATCAACAGCCATAGGAGAAATGATATAATCCAGGTCTTCTGTACTGTAACCAAATGCTTTCTGGTATTTAAAAACCTGGTCATGCTCAAGGTGAGTAAACATGATCCTTGGCTCCGGCAATTCTTCCACGCGGATCTTATATTTATTCAACCATTCAGCATAAGGTTTTTGAGAGCATATTTGTTGTTTCAGTTCTTCATCACTGATGATCTTTCCCTGTTCCATATCCACTACAAACATCTTTCCGGGTTGCAGTCTTCCTTTTTCTTTGATAGTAGATGGATCAACAGGCAATACACCTGTTTCAGATGCCATGATAACACGATCATCTGTCGTTACGCAATATCTTGAAGGTCTTAAACCATTTCTATCTAATGTGGCGCCAATTATTTTTCCGTCAGTGAAAGAGATAGAAGCAGGTCCATCCCATGGTTCCATGAATGCAGAATGGAATTCGTAAAAAGCTTTTTTCAGCGGATCCATTTGTTCATTACCATCCCATGCTTCAGGTATCAGCATCATTAATACATGGGTTAAGGGACGACCACAAAGCGTAAGCAATTCTATCATATTATCCAGGCAGGCAGAATCGGATTGTCCACCGGTGATGACAGGCAACAACATATCCATTTCTTCTCTTGAAAAATAAGGAGATGCAAAACTTTTTTCACTGGTACGCAACCAGTTTAAATTTCCCTGCAGCGTGTTGATTTCACCGTTATGTGCCATGTAGCGAAAGGGTTGCGCCAACTTCCAGGAGGGAAAAGTATTTGTAGCAAAACGGGAGTGCACCAGTGCAAAAGCTGAAACCAGGCTTTTGTCGGACAAGTCTGAAAAATAATGACGCACCTGCCCACTGGTCAACTGCCCTTTATATACCACTGTTTTGTATGATAAAGAAGAAATGTAAAAACCTATTTCATCTTTTCGAATGGAGCTGTTAATTGTGTGTGTTGCATAGTTACGCAATACAAAAAGTTTCCGCTCAAAATCATCACTATCGTTTATGTGTTGCGGGCAACCTACAAAAACGTGTTCCATTTCCGGTTCTACGGACAATGCTTTTAAACCGATGTCCTTTACATTAACAGGCACTTTTCGGTAACCCAATATTTGCAGTCCCAATTTAGCTGCACAACGATTAAAAATTTCGCGGCACTCTTCTTTCAAGGCAGCATCTTTTGAAAAGAACAATACACCTACACCATACCTTCCAAATGACGGCAACTGTATGCGCTGCCTGATACATTCGTTAAAGAAAAATTCGTGAGGCATTTGTATCATAATACCGGCACCATCACCTGTATTGTTTTCGCTACCACTGGCACCGCGATGCTCCATGTTTTCAAGAATGGTAAGTGCATCTGAAATAATCTGGTGTGATTTGTTGCTTTTTATATTGGCTACGAAACCAATACCGCAGGAGTCGTGTTCAAATGCCGGAGAGTATAAACCATTGCTTGCCATAATACAATTTTTAAATTGTTTAAGAATATAGCAAGCCGCATCTGGTTAAATATACAGAAAAACGCCCAAAATATTTTCAGTCCTGAAAAAGAAATATGTATTGTTAAAAGAATAAATATTGAGTGGTTTCAACGCTAATCTTAGCTATTAAATGTGGGAGAAATAAGATCAATAGCCTGTTTTAATCATTTAAAAGAACATTTGTCGCAACAATAAAAGTCTGCAACCGATTTTTTTGTTACCAGCAATAAACCCATGATGATGCAATTGTTGCGACGCTCCGTTCAAATGAAGCATTACAATGAAGCTTTATTGTACATTTTATTGATGTAGGCAATTTGGCCAAGATGGTAAATATCATGTTGCAAAATACCATGAAGTAATTTTTTAAAAGTGTAATTCCTGCCTGCCACATTGGTTTCTAACAGTGCATCTTTTTGATTTTCTATAAGATTCAATAATATTTCTTGTGTATGGTACAAACGGTTTAATCCTTCCTTCCAGAGTTCTTTATTTGTATGATCTAATACCCGCCAGTCATTTGCTTCAAAATATTCCATGGTTTTATTATCCTTATTATTTATCCGGCTGATTGTAAACTCACGCCAGTTAACCATATGCCAAACAAGCTCTAAAATGCTGTGTTCACCTGATGGTTTTTGAAATACATTTTCTTCGTTTACTTCATTTAATAACAATTGGGCATTTCTTCCAAACCAGGGATCACCTTCATATGCATCTTTAAGCTGTGTAATTAAAAATGAAATTTCTTTATTCATCATATTCGTTTTTAATTAAAAAAAGGCTGCAACTTTTTTAAAAATTGCAGCCTAAAAATAAAATATAAATCTTCCCAAAAGTTGTCCTTAATTATTTACTTAAATACATACTTCTGTCCTTATACAATTGGCGGAAATAGGGATCACGCAAGTCTTTAATAAAACGTATGGCTTCTCCTGTACTTTTCATTTCCGGCCCCAATTCTTTATTTACACCCGGGAATTTATTAAAAGAAAATACGGGTTCTTTTATAGCAAAACCGGTAAGTTTTTTCTCGTAAGTAAAATCGGTTAATTTATTTTTTTCCAGCATTACCCTGGTAGCAATATTTAAATAAGGTATCTGGTAAGCTTTGGCAATAAAAGGCGTAGTACGTGAAGCTCTTGGGTTGGCTTCAATTACAAAAACCTTTTTGTCTTTAATAGCAAACTGGATATTTATGAGCCCTTTAATATTTAATGCTCTAGCAATTTTTTCGGCGTAATGCTCCATTGTTGTAACAACCAACGGTGTAAGGTTAAATGCAGGTAATACGGCATTGCTATCACCACTATGTATACCCGCAGGTTCAATATGTTCCATCACACCCATCACATGAAAATTTTCACCATCAAAAATGGCATCAATTTCTGCTTCCTGGCAGCGATCTAAAAAGTGATCGATCAAAATTTTATTATCAGGGATGTGTTTCAACAAAGAGATAACGGCCTTCTCTAATTCATCATCGTTGATTACAATGCGCATGCGCTGTCCGCCTAATACATAGCTAGGGCGCACCAACACAGGGAAGCCTACTTTCTTTG
>JAKFCI010000134.1:0-4045 GCA_036676725.1 Chitinophagaceae bacterium | reverse complement strand
TTTTCTTTTCTATGGGAATTTCCATTGCAAAAGAAATTGCATCAATTCAATTCTAGAAAAAATATCCGGACAATCGTATATGAATAATATTCGTGCTGATAGAAGAACAAACCCTTGAACCGAGCGTGGCAACTAAGTTAACTAGTAGCAATACAGTTTGGTAACAAAATAAAAAAGCACCGTTTTTTGACGGTGCTTTTTTTATAAATAAAGATTTATTTTTTTCCTTTTTCTTTCACTTTCATGTACTCGAAACGCTTGCCGCTATATTCCGCCATGTCTGGAATGGCTTCGGATTTATAAGCGCCGCTATCAAGTTTGTGTTTTGTTTCTTCAAAGGCTTTCAGCGTTGCTTGTATATCTTCGTCGGTGTGTGCGGCCGTTGGAATTAAACGATAAATGATATGTCCTTTTGGAATTACAGGATAAACAACGATTGAAGCGAAGATGCCGTAATTCTCACGAAGGTCCATAGCCATTTGCGTTGCTTCTTCTACGCCACCCTTCATATATACTGGGGTAACAGGCGAATCGGTTTTACCGATATCAAAACCTTTTTCTTTTAAACCATTCTGCAACTTCAAAGCATTCTCCCACAACTTTTCTTTTAGTTCTGGTTTTGTTTTTAATAATTCCAAACGCTTTAAATTGCCAATAACAACGGGCATTGGAAGGCTCTTTGCAAAAATCTGGCTGCGGATATTGTAACGTATGTAATCAACAATTTGGCGGTCGCCAGCAACAAAAGCGCCAATAGAAGCCATTGATTTTGCAAACGTAGAAAAATACAGGTCAATTTTGTCCTGCACATCTTGTTCTTCACCAGCACCTGCACCTGTTTTACCCATTGTACCAAAACCGTGTGCATCGTCAACGAGTAAACGAAAATCATATTTGCCTTTTAGATCAGCAATTTCTTTTAGTTTTCCCTGGTCGCCTGCCATGCCAAACACACCTTCGGTAATTACCAATATTCCACCAGCACCTTGCTTTTCAATTAGTGAAGTTGCACGGCTCATTTGTTTTTCAAAATCTTCAAGGTCGTTGTGCTTAAATACATAACGGTGACCTGGGTGTAAACGCAAACCATCTATAATACAAGCATGGCTTTCTGCATCATATACAATTACATCATGACGGCTGCACAAAACATCAATAATAGAAACCATTCCCTGGTATCCATAATTTAATAATGCCGCATCTTCCTTCATTACAAATTCTGCCAATTCTTTTTCAAGCTGCTCGTGGTGGTTTGAGTTTCCACTCATCATACGTGCGCCCATTGGCGCTGCCAGTCCGTATTGCATTGCGGCTTCACCGTCAACCTTGCGTATTTCAGGATGATTTGCCAAGCCTAAATAATTATTTAATGACCACACAATTACATCTTTACCCCTGAATTTCATGCGGCTGCTGATTTCTCCTTCCAATTTTGGGAATGCAAAATATCCGTGGGCTCTTTCGCGGTGCTGACCAATGGGTCCGTAATTTTTCACAAGACGGTCAAAAATATCTGCCATGTTCTATTAGGTTTTTTAGAAGTATGAATGGTTTTTTCGTGGCGCAAAGGTAACATAATAGCCTATAAGGGCAAAGTGGGGTTACAGGGTTGAATTTTGATGTTGAATTGCCGCTTAGATTTGCGCCAAACTTGACTTTATGAAGATGATAAGTGTGTTGGTGTTTTTATTGCTATTGAATGGCGTTGAAGCAGAAGCACAAAATAAAGAAACGGGTAACAAACCCAAACTTGTGATAGGTATCATGATTGACCAGATGCGCTGGGATTATTTATATAGATATGAAGCCCGCTACGGCAATGATGGTTTTAAACGTTTATTAAGAGATGGTTATAGTTGCGAAAATACATTCATTCCTTATACGCCAACTTACACAGCGGCAGGACATGCAAGTGTGTACACGGGTAGCACACCGGCTTTAAATGGTATTGCCGGTAATTTTTGGTATGACAAAGTTTTAGGCCGCAGTGTTTATTGCACGGAAGATGATAGTGTACAAACCGTCGGAAGTGCAAGTGCAGCAGGTAAAATGTCGCCCAAAAATTTATGGGCAAGCACCATATCAGATGAACTAAGGTTAAGTACAAATTTTAAAAGTAAAACCATAGCCATTGCATTAAAAGATCGTGGTTCCATTTTGCCAGGCGGTTATTCTGCAAATGGTGCTTATTGGTTTGACAATGCAAGCGGTGGCTGGATTACAAGTACTTTTTATATGAATGCATTGCCTGCTTGGGTGCTAGCATTCAATCAACAAAAATTACCCGATACTTTTTTAAAACAAAATTGGAACACGCTTTATCCAATTAATACGTACACACAAAGTACTGCAGATGCAAAAGTGTACGAAGATATTTTGCCTGGCGAAGACAATACTTTCCCGCATTTAACGGCATCCATTACAACCAACAAATATGAAAGTTTTCGCTATACACCCGGCGCCAATACCTACACTTTCGAAATGGCAAAAGCCGCTATTAAAAATGAAAACCTGGGAAAAAGAAATGTAACCGATATGTTGGCGGTGAGTTTTTCTACACCTGATTATATGGGACATAAGTTTGGACCAAATTCAATTGAAGCAGAAGATATGTACCTGCGTTTTGATAAAGATCTTGCTACCTTTTTAAAATACCTTGATGCTACCATTGGCAAAGGAGATTACCTTATTTTTTTAACTGCCGATCATGGTGTTGCACATGTACCTGGATTTGCAAAAGAAAATAAAATAGCAGCGGGTACTTTCGATGATGCAATAGCTCGCAAACAAATTAACGATTCACTAAAAAAAGATTTTAATCTAAATAATGTAATAGAGCACATTACTAATTACCAGGTTTATTTAAATGATAAAGAATTAAATCAATCAAAAGTTGATAAAGAGACAATCAGTAATTACATTATTCAAAAATTATTGAGGTACGAAGGTGTGTCACAGGCTTTTGCTTTAGAAACGATTGGTACTTTTCCTTTGCCGCACAAACTAAAAGAAGCAGTTATCAATGGTTACAATCAAAAACGCAGCGGGGATATTCAATTTGTTTTTAAACCACAATGGTTCGATGGTTGGGACAAAGGCACCACCCACGGTGTGTGGAATCCTTATGACCAGCACATTCCATTGTTATGGTTTGGTACCAATATTAAACCTGGCAAATTATACCGTGAAGTCTACATGACAGACATTGCAGCAACACTTGCTGCCATGTTGCAAATTCAAATGCCAAATGCAAGTATTGGAAATGTTATTGAAGAATTAGTGAAATAATAGGTAACGAGCTAATTGCTACTTTCCAGGTTCCTTGCGTCGCACACTTGTACGACAATAATTCTATCAGCAATGACCACAGCGTTTTTTACAAAAATGATAAACCTGTTTTCTTTTCTGGTAAAAATTTCCAGTAACGCCGTGGCATATGTTGAATGTGCAATTTTGTATTTTTTCGGGCAGCAATATTTACACTTTTAAAGTATTGTTGCCATAGTTGCTGGTACATTTCTTCATCGTCTGTATAAACCGATGCTATATTGTTTCCTTGGGCAACATCTGCATTAAAATTTAGTTGAACTTCCGTCGTTTGCTGCAGATCATAATATATTCCATACTTGCGTTTTGCATCATAAATCAGCCAGCGCTGGTCAGCGTACCTGCTTTCAAAATGCGGTGCAATAATAGGAAGCACGTTAAAATCAGGTTCTATAATTGAAAAGTATAGATCATCAGCAGTTTTTTGAAAACGTACAAACGCTTCCATTCGATGCTTTTCCCTGTATACTTTTTTTGCTGTTTGTGTAATGGTTAAAACGGCATGATGGCTAAAATCTTTTGTAATATCCTTGTCATTCTTTAGAGCATATTGAATATACTGCAACAAACTATTTTCTATACTGGGCAATTCTGATAAAAAAGTTTGATACAATTGTGATTGCGCATCCTTACTTAATTTTTTTTTTAGGCTTTTCCAAACTCTTTCACTATTGTTTTTTTTTTTTTGTACTATATGAGTCTGTTCAAATATATTTCC
>JAKFCI010000133.1:0-28257 GCA_036676725.1 Chitinophagaceae bacterium | reverse complement strand
GTAACTACAACCCTTTTTAATGCCATATAATCTGAGGATAGAATTAAGATAAACCGCCTTCCCTGTTTTTTGGCAAAGAAGGCGGATCAAAAGAATTTATTGTTTTCCATGCATCAACTCATTATTGAGAGATGATGTAGCGGATCCATTACTTAGCGTGCTCTTCCAGGTATGAAATTGCCTGGCCAACGGTAGTAATGGTTTCAGCCTGTTCGTCTGGAATAGAAATGTTGAATTCTTTTTCAAATTCCATGATCAATTCTACTGTATCCAGCGAGTCGGCGCCTAAATCATTCGTAAAAGAAGCTTCACTTGTAACTTCTGCTTCATCAACTCCTAATTTGTCTACAATGATTTTTTTTACTCTTGATGCGATGTCTGACATTTTTGAAAATTTTAGTTATATGGGTGCAAAAATAGAATTTTTGAATTAATCCCGTGCGAAAGATATTTTTTTCCTTTTTGAATAAAAATCAGGTCATTTCATTTCACAAGGTATTTATTTAGCCTATTGCCATTTTAATTTTTTTGAAGCAGTAATTCACCTGGTTAATTAATTTATTAACCTTAATAAACCTATGCATCGCCAATACCACATTCATACTGGAAATAAATACATAAAAATAAGGCCACTAAATGCAGCATTTGTACCGTTGGTAGTTTTATCACTTATTCGTAATTTGAACCGCTTGTAAACCAGCACATAAAGTATGGCTCTAAAAATTATAGACTATGGCACACCCGAATACCAGCAGATGATTAAAATGCGGGAAGATATTTTAAGGAAACCCCTGGGGCTCAATTTTGATGAAAAAGAACTTGAAAGCGAAAAGAACAATTTATTGATTGCCGCCTTTGATGATGATAAAATGTTAGGTTGCTGTATGCTGGTTCCGGAAAACGAAAACATCGTTCGTTTAAGGCAAATGGCGGTTTTAAATGATCTTCAGGGTAAAGGTATCGGCCGGGCACTGATGTTATTTGCAGAAAACCTGGCCAGGGACCGGGGTTATAATAAAATATCTATGCATGCCCGAAAGAATGCTACAGGCTTTTATGAAAAAGTAGGCTATAAAGTAGTGGGTGATGAATTTGTAGAAGTAACCATTCCACATTATAATATGGAAAAGGAATTATAAATTCCTTATTTATCGGGGGATTTTTAATTTTAATATTTGCCTCAGCTCATATACCTGGTCGCTATCCTTGCAACCGCTTTTTGGCACCAGAAAAAAGGATTTACTGTCAAAATACAAATAAAAAAAAAGGGGTGTCTCCATGAACTTTACCACCTGGCCCCATGAATAAGAACGTGACCCTCTTTCGTTTCCAATGGTAAAGGAATCATCATTAAAATTCATGGTGAAATGATCTTTAAAAGTTGATGCCCGGCGGTAGACCATACCCGGTAAAAAAAACCAGAAACTAAGTATTAACGTGAACCAAAGGAAGGATCCTAAAAAAAATGCACCTGGTGTTATCTTTTTAAAATAAAATAAAACGGCAGTGGCTAATGCAAAAACATTGATCAGCACAAACATGATCCTTATTTCCGGTCGGCTTATAAAATGATACCGCAAAGCCTGTAGTACTTCCTTTTTATTATATTCAAAATTTATGGTCATGCAGTTAGATTGGATGAATGCAAAAGCAATATTTTATTTTAAAATTTTGAGCACCCAAAATAAACTTTTTTTTTAAAGCAGGATGGAAAGCAGGCATTAAACTGCAGCAAGTAATAATTCATATTTTTTACCAAACAGTAATTAATAAAAAAGAGGTCACCTGAAAAGATGACCTCTTAAAATATAATTAGTTGAAGATTACTTATTCATCATCTGCTTGGCTTCAATGCTCAATGTAGCATGCGGCACAGCTCTTAATCGTGCTTTATCAATCAACTTCCCGGTAACGCGGCAAATGCCATATGTTTTATTTTCAATGCGCATCATCGCTTTCTCCAGGTGATCGATAAACTGTATCTGGCGACTGGCCATCTGGCTTAATTGTTCTCTTTCCATGCTTACACTCCCATCTTCCATGGTCATGTAACGTGCATCTTCCATTTCACCACTTTCATCTTTCCGCGTTATTAAACCTTGCAGGTAGTTTAATTCTTTTTTAGCAGCATCAAGCTTTTTACCAATGATCTCTCTGAATTCATTCAGGTCGTTATCAGAATACCGCATGGTAGGTCCGTTATGCTCGGCAACCGGGGTGTCTAAAACTGAACGGGTAAAAGAAGGTTCATACTTCTTAACTTTTTTTGTACTGGTTTTAGGTATCACTACTTTCACGGGTTTTGGTGGCTCTTTTTTAGCCGGCGCTTTTACTACAGGGGCCGCAGCTGGTTTAGCGGAAGCTGCCGGCTTAGCTGGTGCCGGAGCAGGTTTTGCCTTAGGTTCAGCTTTTTTTACTACTGCTTTTTTTACTGTTTTCTGTGGTGCCGGCTTTGCTGCTGGCTTTTTGGCCGCTGCTGCTTTTTTTGGTGCCGCCTTGGGTGCTTTTTTTGGCATAGCTTTTTTTGGTGCCGCTTTTTTCACGGTGCTTTTTTTGGCTGCCGGAACAGCTTTTTTAGCTGCTTTTTTAGGAGCAGGTTTTGCTGCTTTTTTTGGTGCCGGACTGCCTTTTTTAATAGTTGTTACTTTTCCTTTTTTCCCGGAAGCAGGTTTTTTGGTTGCCATACAGTTACCCTTTTTTTGAAACAATGACTTTTAGTGGTACATCATTCACCTCAATTTCATATCCTTCAATATTTTGTGAAACAAGGTCCAGTTTATCTGCTAAAATTTCGGCGCAAATATAGTTATTAAACTGTGACAACGATTGTCGCAATCCATTGCTAACCGAAACTTGAACTTCAATTCGATCAGTCAGAGCAAAACCGCTATCTTTTCTGATTTTTTGAACCCGGTTTACAAACTCCCGGGCGTTCCCTTCATGTTCCAAATCAGGCGTCACTGTTATATCAAGTGCTACGGTTAGTTCACCTTTGGTGGCTACCATCCAACCTGGTATATCTTCGCTGGTTATTTCAACTTCATGAATTTGTAATATTACGGGTTCGCCATCAATTAGCAAAGTATAATTCTTTTCTTTTTCCAGTGTGGATATATCCTCCTGGCTAAAGTTGGATAGCGCCTGGCTGACCGACTTCATTTTTGGTCCAAGCTTTTTTCCTAACGCTACAAAGTTTGGTTTGATCTTCTTTTTGATGAACCCTTCTGTGTCGTTCAAATATTGAACTTCTTTTACATTCACTTCATTTTTAATAAGATCTTCCACTTGTTGCAATTGCTCCTGCATTTTGGGATCCAGAACCGGTACCAATATTCTCTGCAACGGCTGGCGAACCTTTAGATTTTGTTTTTTTCGCAATGAAAGAACCAAAGAACAGGTATCCTGGGCCAATCTCATCCGCTCTTCCAGGTCTGTATTTATTTTTTGCTGGTCCGATTCAGGATAAAGAACATGATGTACCGATTTTTCTTTGAACCTGTTTGTTACTGCATTCAAATTTTTAAACAACTCATCGCTGAAAAAAGGAGATATAGGCGCCATTAAACGGGCAAGGGTTTCAAGGCATTCGTAAAGTGTTTGGTAAGCACATATTTTATCATGCTCATATTCACCTTTCCAAAACCGGCGACGGCATAAACGCACATACCAGTTACTCAACTCTTCATCCATGAAATCTTCCATCAAACGCCCGGCCTGTGTAGGTTCATAATCATCCAGCGATGCGGTTACTTTATTGATCAGTGTATGGAGAGATGATAATATCCATTGGTCAATTTCAGGTCTTTCCTTAACCGGGATATAAGTTTCTTTAAAAGCAAATCCATCCACATTGGCATACAATGCAAAGAATTGGTAGGTATTATATAGTGTACCAAAAAATTTACGCTGAACTTCCTTAATGCCCTGCAGGTCAAATTTTAAATTATCCCAGGGAGAGGCGTTAGTGATCAGATACCAGCGGGTAGCATCGGCGCCGAAATCGCCGATCGTTTTGAACGGATCAACTACATTACCCAAACGCTTACTCATTTTATTTCCGTTCTTATCCAAAACCAACCCGTTACTTACGCAGGTTTTGTAAGCAACCTGCTCATATAATAAGCTGGAAATGGCATGCAATGTATAAAACCAGCCGCGGGTCTGGTCCACACCTTCTGCTATAAAATCCGCAGGGTAGTTTTGGTCAAATGGTTTGTTGAACGGTTGCGGGTCACCGGCCTCTAATTTCTCATAATCCAATCCCCACTGGGCATAAGGCATGGCTCCGCTGTCAAACCAAACATCAATCAGGTCGGGTACCCGTTTCATTGGTTGCCCCTTTTCACTGATCAATATAATTTTGTCAACATAAGGTTTATGTAAATCAATTCCACCTGCCGGGTTGCGAACCTCTTCACTGTTCAGATCGCCGGCTTTTTCTATTTCTTTTTTTAATTCTAATAGCGAACCGATGCATTTTTCTTCTTCACCATCTTCTGTTTTCCAAATGGGTAATGGAGTTCCCCAGAAACGGCTGCGACTCAGGTTCCAATCCACCATATTCTCTAACCAATTGCCAAACCGGCCTTCACCGGTTGTTTTGGGTTTCCAGTTAATGGTTTTATTTAGCGCCACCATCTTATCTTTTAAGGCAGTGGTTTTAATGAACCAGGCATCTAATGGATAATAGAGAATGGGTTTATCCGTACGCCAGCAATGCGGGTAATTATGTTCGTATTTCTCAACTTTAAAAGCCCGGTTTTCTTTTTTAAGCTTAACGGCTATATCAATATTTACATCAGAATAACCAGCTTCATTCTTGTAATCTTTCACATACCGGTGACTGAATTCGCCAACACCTTCTACAAATTTTCCTTCTTTGTCAACCAGCGTTAGGATTCCGATATTGTATTTCTTACCCACTTTATAGTCATCCGCACCAAAAGCGGGTGCGGTATGAACGATGCCTGTTCCGTCTTCCGTTGTAACGAAATCGCCCAATAAAACCCTGAAAGGTTCAGCCCCTGCTGTAATCTCCCGGATTGCTTCCAAACTGTTTGCTTCGAAATCAAATATGGGCTCATATTCTATCCCTTCCAGTTCCCTGCCTTTGCATTCACACAATATTTTCCAGGGTAATATTTTGGTTTCGGGAGTATAATTTTCAAAGTCTCCATGCTCTCCTTCTGGTTTAAAGTATTTACCCACAAGAGCTTTGGCTAATACAACATGTACCGGAATATGCGTGTAAGGATTAAAAGTCTTAACCAATACATAATCAATATTCGGCCCTGCGGTTAAGCCAAGGTTTGATGGCAATGTCCAGGGTGTAGTAGTCCATGCAAGGAAGAAAACTTCACCACCACTTTTTTGTACCTCGATAAACTGGCTTAGTGCTGTGGGCACAGTCTCCCCTTTGGGGAGATTTAGTGGGGCTGCTTTGAACATAGCTACAGCAGATGTATCCTTTACATCTTTATAGGTTCCGGGTTGGTTTAGTTCATGCGAACTTAAACCTGTTCCAGCAGCCGGAGAATAAGGCTGAATGCTTACACTTTCGTATAATAGTCCCTTTTTATAAAGCTGGCTTAATAAAAACCAAAGCGTTTCAATGTATTTATTATCAAATGTGATGTAAGGATCATTCAGATCAACCCAATAACCCATCCGCGTAGTCAACTCATCCCATTTGTCTTTATAGCGCAAAACAGCCTCGCGGCATTTTTGGTTATACTCTTCTACCGAAATTTTTTTCCCGATATCTTCTTTGGTTATTCCTAATTCTTTTTCAACACCTAATTCAATAGGTAAGCCATGTGTATCCCAGCCACCTTTGCGTTTTACCTGGAAACCCTTCATGGTTTTATAACGGCAAACAAGATCCTTCAACGTACGGGAAATTACATGGTGAATGCCGGGCATTCCATTGGCACTTGGCGGACCTTCATAAAATACAAATGGTTTGGCACCTTCCCGGATGAAAACGCTTTGCTCAAAAGTTTTATCCTGTGCCCATGATGATAACACATCCTGTTCTATAGAAGGAAGGTTCAGTTGTTTATATTCTTTGTATTTCGCCGTCATATTTATTGAAAAATGGCTGCAAAGTTAAGGAATAGCCTGTAAAAGAAATTTTAAACAAGGCATTTGGGATAGAAGACTTTGAAAATGATTTTTGGTTATCTCACATCTTTCTGTCCCGGATAATCTTATAAATTTTTATAGCGCTCATTAATAAAATAATAAAACTAATCAGGCCAATAATTCCCCAAACCGCACTTAAACTTTGTTTCACCACTACCAGCATAACAATGGCAACCAATAAAATGGTAGCCACTTCATTCCATATTCTTAATTGCTGGGAAGTATAGCGAAACACGCCTCTCAATTGCTGTTTTACCAGTATATGTAAAGAAATGTGGTATGCATATAATAATACTACAAAGCCTAATTTAATGATAAGCCATTGGGGTGTTTCAGCTAACTGGTACCATACAGCTCCGCCTAAAATAAGGGTAAGAATGGCAGAAGGCCAGGTTATACCAAACCATAAACGGCTGATCATAATACCAAACTGCTGGTGGAGGGCATTCTTTATTTCGGCAGGTTTTTCAATGGCTTCCGTATTATATATAAACAACCTGGGTATATAAAATAAACCGGCAAACCAGGTAACAATAAAAATAATATGCAGCGCTTTTAAATAGAGGTACATAATTATTTTATGGGTGAAGTTTGTCGGGGCGCTTCATACAACATTTCTTTATTGTTTTCCCTGTAACCACTTACCCATCGCTCTAAAGCCTGCACCCATAATCCATTTACATTCATGCAAGGGATCATTTCAAAAGATTCTCCGCCCGCATGCATAAAGATTTCTTTTCCTTCTTCGGCAATTTCTTCAATGGTCTCCAGGCAATCACTTACAAATGCGGGGCAAACAACCAATAGTTTTTTAATGCCCTGTTGTGGCATAGTTGCCAAAACTTTATCAGTAAATGGTTGTAGCCAGCCTTTTCCCAATCTTGATTGAAAAGAGATACTGTATTTTTCTTTGGGAATGCCGATCCGGTTTACAACTTCAGCGGTTGTTTGAAAACACTGGTGCCGGTAACAGAATTTATGCGCCGGTGAAGGTGTTGTGCAACAATTCTCTGTTTGCAAGCAATGGCTTTTAGTAATGTCATCCTTGCGGATATGTCTTTCTGGTACGCCATGATAACTAAACAGGATATGATCATATTCCTTAAGCAGGTAAGGCCTGATACTTTCAGTTAGCGCATGTAAATAATCCTCGTTATCATAAAAGGGTTTGATGAAATCAAGCTTAAAAGGATAATTATATTTCTCGTGTATTTCCCGGGCATAATCTACTGCTGTCCGGTAACTTGACATGGCATAATGCGGGTACAAAGGAACCAAAACCACTTCATTTAAAACCGGTGTTTGCCGCACCAGTTCATCAAATGCTGTTTTGGGCGAAGGATTGCCATAACGCATGGCTATAGAAACCGGTTCAGGAATTTTTGATGCTAACGCGTTTCTTAACTGCCTGGTTATTTCAATGAGCGGAGAACCTTTTTCAGTCCAGACCGACTTATATGCTTCAGCAGATTTAGGAGCACGGAATGGGATGATGATTCCTTTTACAAGCAAGGCCCTGAATAGCCAGGGATAATCCATCACTTTATCATCCATCAAAAATTCATCAAGGTATTTTCTTACATCTGGAACACTGGTTGAATCGGGTGAACCAAGATTCATCAGCACAACACCTTTTTTTATTTCTTCTGCCATAATTATTTTATAGGCTGCAAAGGTAACCTTCTGAATAATTACCTTTTTTGATTAATGCCACATAAATGAATTCATTATGCTGTAAACGGTTTACAACGCAGTAGAATAAATATAAAATGATGTAGTTCAATATTATATATGATTAAAGTCAGTCTATAAAATGACGTTGCAATGACATTGTAATTCGGTTATTGAAGTCAGTGCGGTTAATTTTGCCCCTGAAAATATTTACGGATCAAGCATGCAATTTTCAATGCCCAAACAACTTTCTGATTTTTACGTTGCTGGAATCAACTACCGCAAAGCTGATGCAGCACTTCGAGGCCAGTTTGCCGTAAATGAAGATCAATACTTGTCCATTTTATCTAAAGCCAAAGAATACGGCATCAATGAATTTTTCATTCTCAGTACCTGCAACAGAACCGAGATATATGGTTTTGCAGCCGATGCTAAACAGTTAAGTGCTCTTTTATGCAGCGAAACCAGGGCAAGCATCGAAACTTTTTATCAATCCGCATATATTAAACAAGGCAAACAAGCTGTTGAACATTTATATCATGTAGCCGCCGGTTTAGATTCCCAGATACTTGGCGATTATGAAATTGTGGGCCAGTTAAAAAATGCCGCTAAACTTGCCAAGTCGCATGGATTTATCGGCACTGCTTTGGAAAGAACATTGAATGCCGTATTACAGACTTCAAAAGCTGTAAAAAACAATACACAATTGAGTGGAGGAACGGTCTCCGTATCTTTTGGAGCGGTTCAATACATTAAACAACAGGTACAAAACATAAAGAATAAAAAAATTCTTTTAGTGGGTGTTGGCAAAATAGGTCGCAATACCTGTAAAAATGTGGTTGATTATTTGCAGACAAAGAATGTAGTATTGATCAACAGGACCACTGAAAAGGCAGCTTTACTGGCATCCGAATTAGGATTACAATTTGCTTCTTTGGAAGATCTTGACAAGCAGGTTGCCAGTGCGGATGTTATCCTGGTGGCCACCAATGCAAGCACCCCAATTATTACCAGGCAACACCTGGAAAATAAAGGTGATAAACTCATCATCGATCTTTCCATTCCTTATAACGTAGAAGAACAAGCGCAACACTTACCCAATATTAAATTGGTGAATGTGGATGAACTGGCCCGTTTAAAAGATGAAACACTGGCTAAAAGAACGGCTGAAATTCCAAAAGCAAAAGCGATCATCAATGAAAGTGTCCTGGAGATCTTCAGCTGGTTCGAGATGAGAAAACATGTGCCGGTTTTGAACGCCGTAAAAATCAAATTGAACGAGATTTATACATCACCCCATTACGAAGAAACCGCTTACGTTACTACCTGCTCAGAGAAAAAAATACAAAAAGTATTAAATGGTATGGCCTCTAAAATGCGCTTACAAAATCAGCGTGGTTGTTACTATATTGAGGCCATCAATGAATTTCTGGCCATTCCAAATAAAAATTAATGAACAATGTTTTCCGGATCGGCACAAGGGATAGTGAACTAGCCGTTTGGCAGGCGAACATGGTTAAAGAACAGTTGGCGCTTTACGGTTATGAATCCAAACTTGTTTTTATTAAGAGTGAAGGCGACCTGGACCTCATCAGCCCATTATATGCTATGGGTGTACAGGGCGTTTTTACCCGCACCCTCGATATCGCATTATTAAATAACCAGGTTGATATTGCCGTGCATTCCATGAAGGATGTACCCATCCAACTACCCGAAGGTATTGCACAGGCGGCTGTTTTAAAAAGAGCTACTTACAAAGATGTTTTGGTTCCAAATGGCGAAACCCGTTTTTTGCAAAATCCATCATCAACTGCATTAATTGCCACTAGCAGCATTCGCAGAATTGCGCAGTGGCTTCACCGTTATCCTTATCACCAGCTAACTAATTTGAGGGGTAATATCAATTCAAGATTAAAAAAAGTAAAAGAAAGCAATTGGAACGGTGCCATTTTTGCGGCTGCCGGGTTGGAAAGAATTCATGTATTACCTACCAATGCCATTGAATTGGATTGGATGTTACCCGCGCCGGCGCAGGGTGCAATCATGGTTGTTAGTCGCAGCAATGATGATCCTGTCCTTGAAGCATGCTCCTATTTAAATGATGCGCCAACGGCTATGTGTACAGCTATAGAAAGAAATTTTCTGAAAGCTTTATTGGGAGGATGTTCTACTCCCATCAGTGCATTGGCTTTTATTGAAAAAAATAATATTCACTTTAAGGGCAATATCACTTCCCCCGATGGCAAACAAAGTGTGGATGTAGAAACTGTTGTACCAGTTGATAAAAGCAATGGACTGGGAGAAAATGAAGCAATGAACATACTGGAAAAAGGTGGCAGAGCAATTGCAGAAAAATTAAGACATGAGCAATGACCTCATAAATATATTATCCACACGCCCACTACCGGCAGAGATCAAAGAGGATGCTTTGCAAAAAGGGATCCGGATCGATGAAATTTCCTTTATTGAAACATCACCCATTTTGTCCATTGAAATACAACAGGAAATAGAACAGGCCTTGTTACAAAGAATGATCGTCATATTTACGAGTATGAATGCGGTTGAAGCCGTTGCCAATGAAATGCATGGCATGCAACCTGATTGGGATATTTATTGCATTGGCCCGCAAACCAGTGAAAAAGTAAAAGAATATTTTGGTGAGCATTGTTTAAAAGGTACTGCTCCTTATGCCGAAGAATTGGCAGAACTGATCATAGAAAACGAAGAGCCGCAGGAGGTTTATTTTTTCTGTGGTAACCAGCGAAGAGATATTTTGCCCAAAATGCTGATCGAACATTTTTTTAATGTTTGGGATATTGAAGTCTACCAAACAAATGAACTTCCAGTCACCATCCATAAAAATTATGCAGGCATTTTATTTTACAGCCCGAGTGCGGTAAAGAGTTTTTTTAAAAACAATAAAGCTGGCGATCACAGTTTATTGTTTGCCATTGGAGAAACTACGGCAGCTGAAATAAAAACGCACTGCAAAAACCAGGTGATCATTGCGGATGAACCTGGTAAAGAAAGTCTGGCCAAACAGGCACTTGAATATTTTTACGCGGTGGAATAATATCTTTGCATCCCTCCCTGTTAACCCACCTTCATCAATACTGAAAAAAGAAAAATGATTACACTGAAAAACGATTTGTTATTAAGAGCGCTGAGAAAAGAAAAAGTAGAAAGACCACCCGTATGGATGATGCGCCAGGCCGGTCGTTACCTGCCTGATTATATTAAGCTGAGAAATAAGTATGATTTTTTTACCCGGGTACAAACGCCCGAATTAGCTACGGCGATCACTTTACAACCGGTGGACCAGGTTGGCGTGGATGCTGCTATTATTTTTTCTGACATTTTAGTTATTCCACAAGCATTGGGCCTGGAGGTTTTAATGGAAGAAGGTAAAGGTCCATCACTGCCAATTGTAATCTCAGAACAAAAAGATGTAGATGCATTAGATGCTACCAATACTGCTGATAAATTACAATATGTAATGGATGCACTCACCATGACAAAAAAAGAATTGAATAACCGGGTACCACTGATTGGTTTTGCCGGCGCTCCCTGGACCTTGCTTTGTTATATGGTGGAAGGAAAAGGCAGTAAAACCTGGGATAAAGCCAAACAGTTTGCGTATACCAAGCCAGAAGTGGCACATGCACTCTTACAAAAAATTACGGATGCAACCATTGATTATTTAAAAGCACAGGTTACTGCAGGCGCAGATATTTTACAGGTGTTTGACAGTTGGGCAGGATCATTAAGTCCGGCGGATTTTAATGTTTATTCTCAACCCTATTTATTACAAATTGCTGATGCGCTAAAGGATCATTCACCGGTCATTTTATTTCCAAAAGGCAGCTGGTATGCATTACCTGAATTAAGCAAAAGCAGTGCTGCAGGTTTGGGTATCGACTGGTGTGTTTCACCCAAAATGGCCAGGCAACTGACCAACAACCAGATTACTTTACAGGGAAATTTTGACCCGGCAAAGCTACTGGCACCCATACCCGAAATTAAAAAATGGGTGAATGAGATGATCAATGATTTTGGTCCGCAACAATACATTGCCAATCTTGGACATGGTATTACACCCAATGTACCGGTTGATCATGCAAGAGCATTTGTAGATGCAGTGAAGGAATTTCACAGTAATTGAAAATGCAAAATGTAAAATGTAAAAAAGTTCCGGGTGTTCAAATCACCAACACAGGTTTCGAATTTGATTTTACATTTTACATTTTGACTTTTACATTTTTGATTTGACTTTTAACTTTTAAATTTTGAGTTTAAAAACCCATTGGATATCAATCATCGATCAATTGCAAAACAACATTTGCGAAGCATTGGAAAAAGCGGATGGCAAAGCTGTTTTTCATGAAGATAAATGGGAAAGACCACAGGGCGGAGGCGGCAGGACAAGAGTGATAGCCAATGGAAACATTTTTGAAAAAGGAGGTGTCAACACCTCTGTTGTATTTGGTGAAGTAACCGATGTCATGCGTCGCCAATTAAATATAAATGGCGATAAATGGTTTGCATGCGGATTAAGTTTGGTCATTCACCCTTTGAATCCTTTTGTTCCTACTGTTCACTGTAATTACCGCATGTTTGAATTGTACAATGCAAAAGATGAAGTAACAGACCGGTGGTTTGGTGGTGGCACCGACTTGACTCCTTATTATTTATTTGAAGAAGATGCCCGCCATTTTCATCAAACCTATAAAAATGTTTGCGACCAGTTTGATCCTGCATTCTATCCCAATTTTAAAAAAGAATGCGATGATTATTTCGTAAACAAACATCGCAACAATGAAAGAAGAGGAATAGGCGGTATTTTTTATGATCACCAAAGAGCGGATGAAAATAAATCCGCAGAATTCTGGATGAATTTTGGAAAAGCCTGCGGTGAAGCATTTAACCAGGCCTATATCCCCATTGTTGAAAAAAGAAAAAATATACCTTATTCTGCAGATCAGAAACACTGGCAGGAGATCAGGCGCGGACGTTATGTTGAATTTAACCTTGTGCATGACCGTGGTACCATCTTTGGATTAAAAACAAATGGCCGAACCGAGAGTATTTTAATGAGCCTGCCTCCTACCGTTCGATTTGAATATAACTTTACACCAATGCCCGGCAGCGAAGAAGATAAATTGTGGCAGATATGCCTGCATCCGAAAGACTGGGTTTAAATTTTTTATATTATGTATTTACAAAGACGAAACAGGATATTACGTCGTACACCGGCTATCCGTGCGTTGGTTGCTGAAACTACATTAACGCCAAATGATTTTATTGTTCCCTTATTTATAGATGAAGGCAACGATTTGAAAACAGAAATTGCTTCCATGCCGGGTTACTACCGGTATTCACTCTATCATACGGTTAAGGAAGTAAAGGAACTTTGGAGCATGGGGTTGAAATCGGTGTTACTGTTTATAAAATGTAAAGACGAATTAAAAGACAACAAAGGCACCGAAGCATTAAATCCCGATGGCCTGATGCAAAGAAGCATAAAAGCCATTAAAGATGCTGTACCCGAAATGGTGGTGATGACAGATATTGCCCTAGATCCTTTTTCTGAATTTGGTCATGATGGAATAGTTGAAGACAATGAAATTATAAATGATGCCACCGTTGATATTCTTGCCCGGATGAGTGTAAGTCATGCGCAGGCAGGTGCCGATTGGGTAGCACCCAGCGATATGATGGATGGCAGAATTGGCGCCATCAGGGAAGCATTGGAAGAAAGCAATTTCAATAATACCGGCATCATGAGCTATAGTGCAAAATATGCTTCCTGTTTTTACGGGCCCTTCCGGGATGCATTAGATAGTGCACCAGGTTTTGGTGACAAAAAAACTTACCAGATGGATTATCATAATCGCATCGAAGCCATTAAAGAAACGATGATGGATGTGGAAGAAGGTGCTGATATGGTTATGGTTAAACCGGCCCTTGCCTACCTGGATATTATCCGCGAAGTAAAAAATGCAGTAGACGTTCCCGTTAGTGCATACAATATCAGTGGCGAATATGCCATGATCAAAGCCGCTGCAAAAATGGGCTGGCTGAATGAAGACCAGGCCATCCTGGAAACACTGACCGGGATAAAACGTGCCGGTGCAGACCTGATTGCTACTTATTTTGCCAAAGATGCGGTTAGGTTGATTGGTTGATAAGTTTATAGGTTGATATGTTGGAGGGAATTAGGAATTTGGAATTTGGTTTTGAACTAAACCCTAAACTTGTCATGCTTGTCACACTGAGCTTGTCGAAGTGTTGTCGAAGCACTAAACCCTAAACTCTAAACCCTAAACTCACCTCAAACCAATTTGCCTTTATTATTCCATCCTTTGTAGTTTTGGCGGCTACATCATTAAATAAATAAATAAAGGCATGCCTGCCAAACAAAAGATCATCAATGACCCGGTATATGGTTTTATAACCATCGATCATCCTTTAATTTTCAAGATCATTGAACATCCCTGGTACCAGCGATTAAGACGCATTTATCAAATGGCTTTTGCACACCTGGTTTACCCTGGTGCAGTTCACAGCCGTTTACATCATTCCTTAGGTGCCTATCACCTGATGTGTAATGCATTGTATGAATTGAAACGCAAAGGCGTGGTTATTACAGATGAAGAAGTGCTTGGCGCCAAAGTGGCTATCCTTTTACATGATGTTGGCCACGGGCCTTTTTCGCATGCATTGGAAAACGAATTGATCCGCAACGTTCACCATGAGCATATTTCAAAAATGATCATGCAGCAATTGAACCAGGAATTGAACGGGCAATTAGACACTGCATTAGCTATTTTCAACGACACGCATCCCAAACATTTTTTACACCAGCTGGTCTCCGGCCAGTTGGATGTTGACCGCATGGATTATTTGAACCGCGATAGTTTTTTTACCGGTGTTGCTGAAGGCGTCATCGGGTCTGATCGCATTATTAAAATGCTGGCGGTAAAAGATGGTGAACTGGTGGTGGAAGAAAAAGGAATTTATTCTGTAGAAAAATTTTTAGTCTCCCGAAGACTGATGTACTGGCAGGTTTATTTACATAAAACCGTTGTGAGTGCGGAAATGATGCTGGTAAAGATCCTGCGCAGGGCAAAAGAAATTATTGCAGCAGGTACAGAACTAAAAGCAGCCAGCGAAACCTTAAACTTTTTTTTGCACCGCGATGAAGCGGACATTGAAAAAAACCTGGACCTGTTTTGCCAGCTGGATGATTATGATATGATGTGCACCATCAAAAACTGGATGAATCATCCCGATAAAGTTTTAAGCATGCTGTGTACCGCATTGGTCAATCGTAATTTGTTTAAAATAAAATTACAGACAGAACCTTTTGATGAAAGCCTGATCGTTGAAAAGAAAAAAGAAGTAAAAACTTTACTGGATATCAGTAATGAAGAAGCCGCATATTTTGTTTTCAAAGGAGAAGCTATTAACACCATGTATAACCCCTTTGATGAACGGATCAACATCCTTTTTAAAAATGGCGATGTAAAAGATATTTCAGCGGTTGATAATGCACTGATACATCAAACCCTGTCGAAGCAGGTCAAAAAATTTTACATTTGTTACATTGAACCGGAATTAAATTAATAAAACTTATCTATGACATTTACCGCTGCACAGATCGCCCAGTTGATCAATGGAAGAATTGAAGGAAACGCAAATGAAGCTGTTGATTCATTCGGTAAAATTGAAGAAGCAGTAAGCGGTCAACTGGCTTTTTTAGCAAATCCCAAATACGAAGAACACTTATACAGAACCGGTGCATCGATAGTGATCATCAATGAAAAACTTTCGCTGAAGCAACCGGTAAGCAATACCCTCATAAGAGTTGCTGATGCCTATACCGCATTCGCTACTTTGCTTTCTTTTTACCAGCAAATGCAGATGCAGCAATTAACCGGTATTCAGCAACCCAGTTTTATTGCAGATACTGCCGTTTTAGGCAATGATGTTTTTATTGGTGCCTTTGTGTATTTGGGTGAGAAGGTAAAAATCGGGAACAACTCAAAAATTCATCCGCATACTTATATTGGTAACAATGTTTCGATTGGTGATGATGTAGTGATTCACCCCGGCGTAAAAATTTATCATGATTGTGTAGTTGGTAATCATGTCAGTATTCATGCAGGCACTGTAATTGGCAGTGATGGTTTTGGCTTTGCACCACAGGCGGAGGGCGATTATAAAAAAGTACCGCAGATTGGCAACGTCGTTATAGAAGATCATGTAGAGATCGGTGCTAATACAACCATCGATCGGGCAACGATCGGTTCTACATTTATTCGCAAAGGTGTAAAACTGGATAACCTGGTACAGATTGCCCACAATGTTGAAGTGGGTGTTAATACAGTTATTGCAGCATTAGCCGGAATAAGCGGCAGTACCAAAATTGGAAAAAACGTTATGATCGGCGGACAGGCAGGCACCAAAGGGCATATTGAAATTGCCGATGGCAGCAAGATCAATGCGCAATCCGGTTTAGGAAAATCGCTCAAAACACCCAATACAGCGGTGACAGGTTCACCGGCTTATGATTATAATAAAGCAATCCGCAGCCAGGCTATGGCCCGCAATCTTCCTGAAATGGAAAAACGCATCAGCGAACTGGAAGCTCTGGTGAAAGAAATGTTGAAAGAAACCGAACAAGGAAATTAAATTGTTGAACATGCAGATCAGCGGTTTCACTTTTGTTCGCAATGCTATTCAATATGATTATCCCGTTGTTGAATCCATTAGTTCCATCCTGCCGGTTGTGGATGAATTTATCGTGAGTGTAGGTAACAGTGATGATCAAACGCTTTCACTCATACAATCCATCTCATCTCCTAAAATTAAAATTGTTGAATCAACCTGGGATGATTCTTTGCGAAGTGGCGGCCGCGTTTTAGCGGTTGAAACCGATAAAGCCTTCAGCCATATTTCTGAAAAAAGCGACTGGGCCTTTTACCTGCAGGCTGATGAAGTTGTGCACGAAAAATATCATCAAACAATATTAAAAGCGGCTAACCAGTACAAGGACCAATTGAAAGTGGAAGGTTTATTATTTAATTACCTGCATTTCTATGGCACTTATGATTATGTTGGCGATACGCGGCGCTGGTATGATAAAGAGATCCGCATCATCCGCAACGATAAAAGCATCCGCAGTTACCGCGATGCGCAGGGTTTTAGAAAAAACGATCGCAAACTCCAGGTAAAACAAATTGATGCATCCATTTATCATTATGGCTGGGTAAAGCACCCGGAATTACAACAACACAAAAGAGAAAATTTTGGCAAGCTATGGAGCGATGCGGAACAAACAGAATCGGACAAACAAAAACAGGACCTGTTTAATTATGTGAATGATGCTGACTCGCTGGTGAAATTCACCGGCACCCATCCGCAAACCATGCATCAACGAATAAAAGATAAAAACTGGCAAATCAATTTTGACCTGGCCAAAAAAAAGCTCTCATTCAAAGACTGGTTGCTGTATAAAATTGAAAAGCTAACCGGAAAGCGGTTGTTTAATTATAAAAATTATCGGACCATCTAAATAATAACCTAACATTTAGTGCATTTCATTTCTATCAAATTGAAATTATGCACATCGAAAAGTCTTTAGCTTCCCTTAACCTTACTAAATTCTAATCCCTATATTTGTCCGGCTAAAAAATAAGAATGAACGAAACCTTCAACCCGGATAAGCAACATACATTAAAAACACCTGTTAGTATTTCCGGGAATGGCCTGCATACAGGCAAGTTTGTGGAAATGACGCTGGTGCCTGCCGAAATCAATAAAGGCATCCGCTTTCAACGCACCGATCTAGAAAACAAACCATTTATTAAAGCGGATTGCGACCTGGTTACCGATACCAGTCGCGGAACAACCCTGGAACATCATGGTGTAAAAGTTGGCACCGTAGAACATATACTCGCCGCATTGGTTGGCATGGGTATCGATAACCTGGTGATCGAATTAAACGGCCCTGAAGTACCGATCATTGATGGCAGCTCCCAGCCCTTTGTTGACCTGATTGAAAAATCCGGGATTGAAGAACAGGATGCGGATAAAACCTGGTACACGATCGATGAAAATATTTCTTTGACGGATGATGTTAAGCGGGTTGACCTGATGGCCGTACCAGCCAGTCATTACCAGTTTACCACGCTGATTGATTTTAATTCCCCGGTATTGGGCACACAGCATGCTTCTTTAAAAAACCTGTCTGATTTTAAAAAGGAAATTGCCCCTTGTCGCACATTTGTTTTTTTGCACGAACTGGAAATGCTGCTTGAAAATAACCTGATCAAAGGTGGCGATATCAATAATGCGATTGTTGTTGTTGACAAACAGGTAACGGAAGATGAAAAGGACCGCCTGGCAAAGGCCTTTAAAAGAGATCATATAGAAGTGAATGAAGGCTACCTGGATAACCTGGAACTCCGCTACCCGAATGAGCCTGCCCGCCATAAATTATTAGATATTGTGGGCGATTTGGCGCTGGTTGGATACCCAATCAAGGCGCATATTATTGCCAACCGGCCGGGCCACAGCAGCAATGTGGAATTTGCCAAATTACTGAAGCAGTACATCAAAAAGAATAAGAACGCTAAAGTGGCGCCTGCTTACGATCCCAATACACCACCGGTTTTTGACCAGCAATATATTGAATCCAAATTACCCCATCGCTATCCTTTTTTATTGGTTGATAAGATCATAGAATTAACCGATAACCATATCATCGGCATTAAAAACGTGACCTTTAATGAATGGTATTTCCAGGGTCATTTTCCTGGCAACCCCGTCATGCCCGGTGTGCTGCAGGTGGAGGCTTTGGCGCAGACAGGCGGCATACTGGCCATGAACCTGAGTTCCGATGGAGAATATGATACCTACTTTTTAAAAATCGATAACTGTAAGTTCAAAGCCAAAGTAGTTCCGGGTGATACGATGATCCTCAAAATGGAGCTGGCAGCTCCCATCCGCAGGGGAATTTGCGAAATGAAGGGTACCGTTTATGTTGGAAATAAAATAGCTACCGAAGGTTATTTTGTTGCCCAGATTGTTAAAAGATAATGCTTAAGGGTTGCAAGGTTTAATTGTTAATGGTTAATGATTAATGGTTTATGCGTTTAATGATTGTTGAACAGTTGTTGAACCATTGTTGAAGAGTTGTTGAACCATTGTTGAACTATCGTTGAACCATTGTTGAACCATCGTTACTCCACCGTTGAACCATTGTTACTCCATCATTCAACCACCGTTAAACAATCGTTGAACCATCGTTCAACCATAGTTACCCCATCGTTCAACTACCGTGAAAAAAGAGGATAAAAAGTGGATTATTTAACGGCTGAAACCCGCTTAAGACTTGTATATTCCGTACATTTGCACGTTCCCAAATAATCAATCATTTTCTGAAAGGAATTCCCCAATATGAGCGTAGAAATTAAAGATCCCGTATCCTCCGCCAATAACAGTTATGGAGCCGAAAGTATACAGGTTTTAGAGGGCCTGGAAGCCGTACGAAAAAGACCCGCCATGTATATCGGCGATATTGGCGTTAAAGGTTTGCATCACCTAGTTTATGAAGTAGTAGACAATTCCATCGACGAAGCCCTCGCAGGTTATTGTACCAATATTGACGTTACTATTCACGAAGACAACTCCATTTCCGTTGAAGATGATGGAAGGGGCATCCCGACCGGTATGCACCAGAAAGAGAAGAAAAGTGCTTTAGAAGTGGTCATGACCGTTTTACATGCTGGTGGAAAATTCGATAAAGGTTCTTATAAAGTATCCGGTGGTTTGCATGGTGTGGGTGTAAGTTGTGTGAATGCATTAAGCAGCGATCTGAAAGCCACCATCTGGAGAGAAGGCAAAACCTTTGAACAGGAATACAAGATCGGCGTTCCGCAATACCCGGTTAGAGAAATCGGTACCAGCGAGAAAACAGGTACCCGTATTCATTTTTGGCCCGATTACAGCATCTTCATCGTTTCCGAATACAACAGGGAAATACTGGAAAGCCGCATCCGCGAACTGGCATTTTTAAATAAAGGACTTCGCATTAACCTGAAGGACCTCCGCGAAAAAGACGAAAACGGCGAAACTTATTTTAGAAGCTTTTACAGCGAAGGCGGTATCGTTGAATTTGTTGAAATGCTGGATGCCAACGCCGGCAGAAACGCATTGATTCCAAAGGTTATTTATGTTGAGGGACATGATGAAAACAGCAATGTAATGGTTGAAGTGGCGCTTTGCTACAACGACAGTTACAGTGAGCATATCTATTCATACGTCAATAATATCAATACCATTGAAGGCGGAACACACGTAACCGGTTTTCGCCGGGCGCTGACCCGTGTTTTCAAAAGCTATGGCGATAAAGAAAACATGTTTGAAAAAGCCAAAGTGGAAATTGAAGGTGATGATTTTCGCGAAGGTTTAAGTTCCATCATTTCTGTAAAGGTTCCCGAACCGCAGTTTGAAGGACAAACCAAAACCAAGTTAGGTAACAGCGAAGTGAGTGGCGTGGTTGAATCAGCCGTTTCAAAAGCGCTGGTTATTTACCTGGAAGAAAATCCTAAAGAAGCAAAAGCCATCATCAATAAGGTGATACTGGCCGCGCAGGCAAGAGCAGCGGCCCGCAAAGCAAGGGAAATGGTGCAGCGTAAATCCGTTTTAAGCGGTGGCGGTTTACCGGGTAAGCTGGCGGATTGCAGTGACCGTGACCCCGATCGTTGCGAACTCTTTTTGGTTGAGGGTGATTCAGCAGGTGGTACGGCCAAGCAGGGCCGCGACCGCAGTTTCCAGGCTATTCTGCCTTTGAGAGGTAAGATCCTGAACGTGGAAAAAGCCATGGAACACAAGATCTACGAGAATGAAGAGATCCGAAATATGTACACCGCATTGGGTGTAACGGTAGGCACACCTGAAGATCCCAAAGCACTGAATATTGCCAAACTCCGTTACCACAAACTCATCATCATGACGGATGCCGATGTGGATGGTAGCCACATTGCCACACTGATCCTTACATTTATTTTCAGGTATATGAAAGAGTTGGTTGAACAGGGTTATGTATACATTGCCCAGCCACCTTTGTACCAGGTTAAAAGAGGAAAAGAAATGGCTTATGCATGGACGGAAGAAGACCGTAAAGCCATCATTGCCCGAATTGCAGGCGGTAAAGAAGACAGTGTTTCATTACAACGTTATAAGGGTTTGGGAGAGATGAACTCCGAACAGCTTTGGGAAACAACCATGAATCCTGCAACCCGTGCATTAAAGCAGGTAACCATTGAAAGTGCAGCAGAAGCTGACCGGGTTTTCAGTATGTTAATGGGTGATGAAGTAGCGCCCCGCCGCGAATTCATAGAAACCCATGCAAAATATGCTAGGATAGATGTTTAATAAAAACATTGATTTTAAAATGAAGGGCGATGTGAGAACATCGCTCTTTTTGTTTGGGCAAATGATGATAAACTAACCTTGGTGTATATGCGATAAATTCTTGCACTTATGCTGAAGTATTCATCTCAAAACATTGCGAACGCAAATCGGGTAGTGTATATTTACGTAATTGTAATAGTTGTGCTTAAATGGTCTCCATATTTAAATTTACTTATGAAAACTTATTTTTCTCTTTGTTTTATTATCCTTGTCTCATCTTTAAGCAGTTGCACAAAGGAAAAGAATAAAACGGACCAACAGGTGCTGCTACCTTTGAAGGTGGGCAATCAGTGGCAATATGAAACAGTAATTTACAACGAAGACGGAAGCATCGATAATTCTTATTCTTATACTATGTTGATTTCAAATGATACAGTCATCAATGGGGAAACCTATTTCTATGACGGATCTACTTATTATAGAAATGCTGACGTGAACACTGTTATATCGGGCACCAATGCCATAGATTTTCATGTAACATTCAAAAGAACCACTGTTGATAGAACTATTATTGAAAGGTGGACAGCGATAATAGACAACTGTAAGGCAATTAACAACCTAATTGCATATACCCAAATTACAAATGTGAACGGACATGAGAGTTTGAGAAATGAATCTGAAATGACAAACTGCTACCGTGTGCTAAGTAAAAGAGTAACTTATTTAGCGCCTGGTTTGGGTAATACAAAACAGCTTCTCTATGTGCCGAATAGTACAAATGGCAGTCTATACTTGAGGGGGAAATCAGACTTGAAATCTTATAAACTTAATTGATGCTTTCCGATTATTTACGATGTTGTTGGTTTTCAATCTAAAAGAATTACAATCAGAAACAACCACACCAACAACTATATTAAATACACACAAAACTACCGGGATAAATATGCCGGGCAAACATATTGGTTTCAAAAAAAAACCAGCCTGTTGGCTGTTAGCTGAATTATTTATTGCGTTGTTATTTCTTATCAAGCATCTGCTGCATCAATTGTAACTTCTCTCTTTCAGCCTGCAACAAACGCTCATAGAGTTTTTTATTTTCTTCGAAAACTTCAACTAGTTTACGCCGTTGTTGGTGGTCAAACCAATACATCTCAAAAGTTTTTCAATTACACCAACAACTCTTTTAAACAACATACAAAACATGCTGTATAATTAATAGGTTTGCCTGGGTAACGAACACTAAACAAAAAAATCAACATAAAAAAACCGACAATTTTACAAATAGTTTTATGATAGCTCATTTTGAAAATTTAATTAAAAAGGCCTATCCGGCTTTTAATTCAAGAGATATTGATACGGCACTTTCGACATTTCACTCAGATGTTCAATGGCCAAAGGCCTTTGAAGGTGGTTACGTAAGAGGACATGATGAAATAAGAGCGTATTGGACAAAACAATGGACTGAAATAAATCCAACCGTTGAACCAATCGGATTCAATCAAAGACCAAACGGGACATTTGAAGTAACGGTTCACCAAATTGTAAAAGATTTAAAAGGAAATTTAATCTTTGATGGAGAAGTAAAACACATCTACACGTTAGAGGACGACTTGTTACGAAGAATGGATATTGAAAGTATATAGACAGAATTATTATCGGCCGATATTTTTACCTGTGGTGAAGTAATAACAACATTGAACCGGTATGACAAATAACTTTTTAGAAACTGCGAAAAAACAATTTGAGTATTACAAAATGCTTGGAGAAAAAACCTTTTCGCAACTTACAGACGAACAACTTTTCAAACAACTTAATGAAGAAAGTAATAGCATAGCCACTATCGTAAAACATTTATGGGGTAATATGCTTTCACGCTGGACAGATTTTTTAACAACTGACGGAGAAAAAGAATGGCGGCAAAGAGATGCTGAATTTGAAAACAACATTGCAGACAGAACAGAACTTTTAGCTAAGTGGAATGAAGGCTGGTCTTGTTTATTTAATGCAATGAATTCGTTAACAGAAAACGACTTGATAAAAGAAATCTTCATACGCAACCAGGGACATACAATTACAGAAGCAATCAACAGGCAACTTGCACATTATCCTTACCACATAGGACAAATCGTATTTATTGGAAAGTTTTTGTGTAACGGAACCTGGAGTTCACTTTCAATTCCAAAAGGAAGCTCAAAAGAATACAATGCAGATAAATTTGCTCATCCAAAAAATACCCAACACTTTTCAGACGAATTTACAAACAAGAAGAAATAACTGCATTCAATACTTGCATTCCCTATTCAAAGTAATATCATTAGAAACTAGCCTGAAATGCATTTTTTGATTTTTATAATTCTATTCAACATTCCAGGCTGAGGTATCACGAAATTAATCTACTGTAGAAATCCCTAGAACATTAGCCGTGATACTCAAGAATAAATAGTTAGTTTATACACTAACTTTATGAAAGCCTTAGTTGACATGCGATTCGAAATACAAGGTTTTATGATAGCTCATTTTTTCAAAACACTATTCCTATAACTTTTTTTTAAAAATGTTCGGGATGAAATTTTTAACCGTTACAATTGGATTTATCACAGTTGCAGCAATGTATAGTTGTAGCAAGGGTAAAACAACTCAGCCCGAAGAAAAGGAAGAAAAAATCATTGTTCTGGAAAAAGGAAGTAGTAAACCCATTTCGGGCGCCACTATTGCTTTGCTGAAATGTAACCGTTATGATGTTCAATTTGGCTGCATTGAATACGCAACAATAACAACTCGCATCACAGATTCCAAAGGAGAAATAATATACAGTGGCATTAAAGACGTGGAGGCTATAGGAGTTTCACACTCAGACTATTGGGAAGCATTCAAAAAAATCACTGCTGGCAGTGTGCTCCTTTCTCCCTATGCGTGGGTTCAGGTACACATAAATCGTGCAGGTTCATACAATAGCGGAGATTATGTTCACGTGACGGCAACGAGGGATTGTAATAATTGTGGAGTCAATAATTTCTTGATAAATTATGAGGAAAATATTGGTTTGCCTGCCGATACTACATTTAACGTAAAAGTAGAGGCGACAGAAAACACCCAAGTGAATTGGCAGCTTATAAGTCCAACTCCCAATGTTCCTTTCAATATTATAAAATCCGGTAGCTCACAACCCTTTGTTTTAAATAAGTCCGATACAATTCGCCTTAATTTTCAATATTAAATCTGCTGTACTATTTTTAAACTTCATCATTATGTCCGAGGGTATATCGATAATTGACCTGGGGAATTAGCTAATGATATATAGAACAACATGAAGAAAACGAAAAGTCCCGCAGTGTAGTTTTCATTTTGTAATTTATATGACGGGAGTCCAATTGGGGAAGCAGTTGTGCAAATTGCCTAACAAAAAAATAATAACAATCAAAATCAAACACAATGAACAATCAAAAAATTACTCCTTGTTTGTGGGTTGAAAAAGATGCTAAAGCGGTTGCTGAATATTACCTGTCCATATTTAAAGATGGCAAACTGAAAGACTACCGGTTATTTGAAAATATGCCAAATGCAGACGGCACTGGCAATGATGGCAGTTTTGAAACCGCTGTAATGGAACTTGCAGGAATAGAATTTTCCATTCTTGCCGCAGGACCAATGTTTAAATTCAATGAAGCTATATCACTCGTCATAAATTGTAAAGACCAGGACGAGGTTGACTACTATTGGGAAGCACTCACTTCTAATGGCGGAGAAGAAGGGCCTTGCGGCTGGTGCAAAGACAAGTATGGTTTATCATGGCAGGTTGTACCAGTTGAATATTTTGATCTGATACACAGCAGCGATTCAACAGTAAGAGAAAAAGCAATGATGAACACATTTAAGCAAAAGAAATTAATACTTTCAGAACTTAAATAAAAGAAATTAATCTTCGAATATGCGTTTGCTCTTTCTGCTTCTGCTCATTCCTTCTTTAGTGCTTTCTCAATATTCGTTTAAGAAAGTAATAGTAGAAGGAAACGGTTCCCCGATCGTTCTGCTTGCAGGTGGTCGATGGGATATGCAATCCTTTTCCCAACCAGCGGCAGCTTTAAGCAGTAATCATCTTGTTATCCGCATGGAACATTTCAATGTGCAATATGCCAGCGAAGGAAAAGTTCTTCCACCGGGTTATTCCCTGCACCAGGAAAGTTCGGCAATTGCAAGAACGCTTGATTCTTTAAAAATTAAAGAACCTGCAGTAGTAATTGGCTGGTCATTCGGTGCATTAATGGCCATGGATTTTGCATTGAATAACCCTGAATGGGTCAGGCAGTTAGTCTTGTATGAACCGCCTGCATTCTGGGTAGCAAAAGCAAGAGGTGAATCACCGGCCGGTATGCAAAAAATGATTGAACTCTCAAAAAATTTTACCCCCGATGCTACTATCACGGAAGATCACCTGGCACAATTCAGGTGTATACTGGATAGTTGTGATACTGCGCAAATTCGTCGTCACCCGCAATGGGTAGCATGGTCAAAACAAAGAAACAGGCTCAGGGGTTTGTCAGTCGTTGCAAATCATACAGACAGTATAAATAGATTGCATGATTTTAAAAAACCTGTTTTGCTATTGACCGGCAAAGGGACTGTGTTTTTCCATAGGCGCATTAATGAACTTTTGGCCGAAGAATTCCCGGTTGCAAGTGTAAAAGAAATTGCCGGGGGCCATTCAGCTCCACAAGTAGCTGTGACCGAATTTATCCAGGCCATACAGCAGTTTATCAAATGAACTTTGGGTTTGTATTCCACTGTTGTTTGCAAAAACTAATCTCCTAAAATTATTGTGAAGGCAAATTGCGTAGCATATCTTAGCGCAATACAATTGTGTAGCAATTATTCATACGAACTAACTTATAGAACATAATTATAATGAGAAAACTTTTTTTATTTCTTTTACTTGGAACTATTACTCAATCAGTTTTTGGTCAAAAACAAAATCTTGGTTTCAATCTTAAAATTGGCCAAACTTACAATCATGTAATGCATTCGTCCAGTAGCATAAAACAGGAAATAAATGGACAAGAAATCAATATTGATGTTACATTATCTGGCAAAATGGCTTTTAAAGTAACTAACCTGGTAAATACTGTTTACAGTATGAATGTTAGCTATGAGCAACTTGCAATGACAATGAAACTTCCAAACGGGGAAATGATTTTTAATTCAGAAAAGGAGGACAAGACTGATATATTTTCAAGCATGCTGGGAGAAATTAAAGGGAAACAATTCCTGGTTAAAATGACAAGCATTGGAAAAATTGTTGAAGTAGAAAATCTCGACTTCATTTTTGAAAACCTGATTGATAAGTTTCCCACCTTAACATTGATACAGAAGCAGCAAATCAAAACGCAATTGAAACAAGCTTATGGAGAAAAAGCCTTTAAAGGAAGTTTTGAAATGATTACGGCTATTTACCCAAATACTGCGGTATCAAAAGGTGGCAGTTGGGAAATTAAGACCCTTCTTGAAACAGGATTTGCAGCAACGCTAACAACGACTTTTGAATTAAAGGACAAAACGGAAAGCTACAACTTAATAGTTGGCAAAGGAAAGATTATAACGTTGGATAAAGACGCTTATACCCAGGTCAATGGAATGCCAACACAATATAATTTATCAGGAACGATGAACTCTAATTTAAAAGTTGATCCTAATACAGGCTGGATAATTGAAGCCAAGGTTAATCAACTCATAGCAGGTAATGTTGAAATAAAAGACAATCCCAACTTGCCAGGCGGTATGATCACGCCAATGTCATTTGAACACGTTATGAATTATAGTTCGAAATAAAAAGTTCCATATTTTTTCCCTTGCGTTCTTTGCGATACTATTATATTTTTTGTATCGCTAAGGACGCCAGGAAACGCAACGGCCACAAAGAATACAAAAGGCTTCCTGCACTTCTGATGATACAATTAGTTTTTTTGGATCACCAAGGGCACAAAGAACCACAATGGACACAAAGAATTTTCAGCAGGTGGAGCATCATTAATATTCCAGGGGATTCATTTTAGTATGTCGTATGCGAATTATACGGATTTCATCATCAGACACATGATAAGTAATCCTGTATTTGTAAATTTCATAAGCCCGGTATGAACCATCATTATTTAACTTGTATTTATCGGTGTTATACCGCTTAGGATTTGTTAGAAGTTCTTTTATTGAAGTCAGTATTTTGGATTTTACTTTCTCTGCATTTTGTTCAGAATCTTTTTGAATATACTGCAAGGCTTCCCGGAGAGACTTTTTTGATTCATTATCAAAAAATGGAATATTCTTTGACCGTTGCTTTACGCCACATTTCTCTACCGCACGGGGCTTGTTTGCTATCATTAGCGGTATACCCGATGCACAATTATTCAAGTTTTCTACCCGAAATCCACTGGCGATAAAGCAACATACCATCATTGATAATTTTGAAGGGTATGATAAACATTATTTCCTGGGGGGCAACCCGGAGTTTAACAACTTTGGAGGGTTGTTAAAAAACATTAATGATTTGCAGATGCATACCGAGGGTAGCTTTAAATCTCCGAAGATAAATGTGTGGGGCATCAGCGACAAAGACCTTTTTCTGGAGGCAAATGATATTTTCAAAAAAAAGACCAAACCTTTTTTTGCTATTATACAAACTTCCGATAATCACCGGCCGTATATGATACCGGCAGGTGATACTGATTTTGTAAAAGAAATAGTACAGGAACAACGGTTATTAAAGTATGGTTTTGAATCGCAGGAAGAATACAATACGTTTCGCTACTCCGATTATTGTTTCCGTAAGTTTATAGAAGCTGCGCAGAAAGAAGATTATTTTCATAACACTATTTTTGTTTTTATCGGTGATCATGGGGTGGCGGGTAATGCCGAGGCCATTTATCCACCTGCATGGACTCACCAACGATTGACCGACGAGCATGTACCCTTGTTATTTTATGCGCCTTATTTGTTGCAACCGCAAAAGAGAACTGAAGTGGTTTCGCAAAT
>JAKFCI010000132.1:0-15749 GCA_036676725.1 Chitinophagaceae bacterium | reverse complement strand
AAACCTGTTGGTAAACCTCCAGTAAAAAAAGAAACAACTACCGCTAAAACAAAGATCAAAGAAGTTGAAACCATTAAGGGGCCTGAATTAATTGAAATCCCACAGAAAAAAATAGTACCTAAAACGATTGACATTCCCACCCAAACCCGGTCGCGGAAAAATGAATTAATCAAAACTTTGGTGGTTGTAAATGAAGATATTACTATTAAACTTTACGACAACGGCGAAGTGGATGATGATACCATTTCTGTTTACCTTGATGACCGCGTTGTTATTTCTAATAAAAGACTGTCTGCAGCCCCTATTTCACTAAAAATAAAAATGGACGAAGAAAATACGGACCATGTACTCATCATGGTTGCTGAAAATCTTGGTCGTATACCGCCAAATACTTCATTAATGATCGTTAATGATGGTGACAAACGTTACGAAGTAAGAATTACTTCAACAGAACAAAAAAATGCAATGATCCGTTTTACTTATCAAAAACCCCTTCCTTAGAACCGTTCATCGAATTTCTTGGTGATTGATGAGATTTCGAACTATTTTCCGTTTTTGAAAAAAATCTCCTTAATACAATTTCTTCTTTTAGCATTTTCAACCTTTTCATATGCCCAGGATATGAATGGCATTTGGAAAGGCACATTGACGCAACAGTCTGGTGGTTGTTTCCCTGTGTATTATATAGAAATACAGATCAACATCATTGGCGATAGTGTTCAAGGCGCTTCTTATCATTACTCCGATGTAAGTAATTACGTAAAGAAAAAATACAAAGGAAGCTATGACCGTAATTTGAAAAAACTTTCATTGAAAGAAGGTGTTGTTCAAACTTTTAAAATTCCTCCCGATTGTACGCCTTGTATAAAAAACTATGAATTATGGTATAGTAGAACAGGCGACAAGGAAACATTAAGCGGAGAATGGAATGGAAAGGTGATGAATACTTTTTACGATTGCCAGCCTGGTCAACTTGTATTAACCAGGGTAAAAGAATCAGCTTTTAAAGAAATTCCTGAAGTGGAGGTTGATACGGGTGTAATTCGTTTAGATTTTTATGATAATGGCGAAATTGATGATGATACCATTTCTGTATTTGTCAATAAGAAAATCATACTTGCAAATGAAAGATTGAGCGCAAAGCCTTCTACAGCATTTATCAGGATTGATTTAGCAACTACTTTCCAGGAAGTAGAAATGGTTGCGCAAAATTTGGGTAAAATTCCACCTAACACTGCATTGCTAATAGTTACAGCCGGCCTTAAGCGTTACCGTTTGTACTTAACGTCCACTACATCAAAAAGTGCAATGGTGCGGTTTATTTATGATAGCGAAGCTGCGAGTAAACTTTCAAAAACCTTTTAGTTAGAATTTAAAATTCCATGTTACGGAAGGCAAGATGGGAAAAAGGGATACTTGCCTTGCTTCAACAGTTAAACTACCATCATAAGGACTTCCCTGCTGATCGAAATAAACAAAATAGGGATTTAGCCTGCTATAAATATTATATACTCCAAACACCCAGGAGCTTTTTACTTTTCGTATCTTTTTGGGTACAGGTGTATAGGTTGCTGACAAATCCATTCTATGATATGGGGCTAACCGATATTGATTTACTTTGCTGAATTCTTGTGTTGGTATGCCTTCTACAAAATAAAAACTAACAGGTAAAGATGTTGCATTACCAGTACCATAAACAAATACACCGCCTAATTTCCATTTTTGATTTAATTCGAAAGTTCCAACCACCGAAAGGTCATGCCGGCGATCGTATTTAGCAGGAAATTTTTCTGCACCATTTAATTCCGGAAACTTTCTCCATGTCCATGATAATGTATAGCCAATCCATCCGGTTAAACGTCCACGAACTTTATTTAGAAATAATTCGGTTCCATAACTCCAACCTTTGCCGAAAGTAAATTGGGTTTCCGGGTCGCCAGCACCGGGTGTATATCCTTCTTTAAATTCAATTTGATTGCGCATTGGTTTGTAGTAAACTTCAATTGATGTTTCGTATTGATTGCTATTGAAATTTTTAAATATGCCTGCTGCATATTGCCAGCTTTTTTGGGGCTGAACACGGAAGGTACTTGGTACCCAAAGGTCGGTTGGTAAAGTCGTACCTGCATTGCTCACAAGGTGAATAAATTGCAGGTTCCTCGATACCGAACCTTTTAAGGAAGTTGTTTCATTTATTGAATACCGAAATGTAAACCTCGGTTCTAAACCATTGTAATTTTTTATTTTGTTGAATGATTTGTAGTGAACACTATCCAGCTTGTTTTGGTTTTCGTCTAATGTGTATTTTGTGTATGGACCAATTTGTGTAAATGAGCTCCAACGCAGGCCGTAGCTGAATTTCAACTTATCACTTACATCCCAGTCATCCTGAATATATGCGGCATTTTCCAAAGCATATTTTATATCAGCATTGCTTGGATTAAAAACCATTGAATCTTGTTTGCCGGAGATTATATTAGGAATGAATTTATGGTAAGTGCTTTGTGCCCCAAACTTGATCTTATGTTGGGGCGATGGATAATAATCAAAATCCACTTTTGCATTACCGTCTTTAATTCCAGAGGCAAGTGTGATCTCAAAATTATTTTGTGCAGCGGAAAAACTAAATTTATAATCGTTGTAAACTACAGTGGTATTTGCAAAAAGTTTTGGGCCAAAAACATGGTTCCAACGTAAGGTAGCTGTAGAATTTCCCCATGGAATGGCAGCTTTAAAAGAGCGTTTTGCATTTGCAAAATTAAAAACATCACGACCAAAATAACCACTAAGGTAAAGCCGGTCTTTATCAGAAAACCGGTAATTGACTTTTGCATTTAAATCGTAGAAATAATAGCCGGATCCATAAAAATCGCTTTGTTTACTAATAAAAGGTTTTACCAAAGCATCTATGTAAGTTCTTCGCCCTGAGATAATGAATGAAGATTTATCTTTTTTAATTGGACCCTGGATGGAAATCCTGGAAGCAATTAAACCAATACCGCCTTCTGCGTTAAAGTCGTTACTATTGCCGTCTTTCATAGCAATGTCCAACACAGAAGAAAGGCGGCCGCCATATTGCGCCGGCATCCCTCCTTTTATAAGCGACACATTTTTTATTGCATCAGAATTGAAAATGGAAAAGAAACCAAAAAGATGACCTGTATTATAAACCACGGCATCATCTAACATGATCAAATTTTGATCGGGACCACCTCCCCGAACATAAAACCCGGCATTTCCTTCGCCTGCATTTCTAACGCCTGGTAAAAGTTGAATTGTTTTAAGAATATCCACTTCGCCTAAAAATGCGGGTATACCTTTTATTTGGTTTATAGAAAGATCAATCTTTCCCATTTGTGCATTGCGCACATTGGCATCTTTCTTTTTGCTGTAAACGACAACCTCGGTCATTGCAGCAGCTTTTGATATTAATAAAATATCCAGTTCTAAATTCCGGTTTAATTGAACAGGGATGGAACTCGCAAAAAAAGAAACATGGGAAATGGTCAGATCGTAAAACCCTGAATCGAGTGTTATTGAAAAATAGCCGTATTGGTTAGTGCTAACTGTTTTCGAAGCTTCGTTAACATTTACACTTGCACCAATAACAGTTTCGCCGGACAAGCTGTCTTTTACATAACCGCTAATTGTAAATTTATTTTGCCCTGCAACGCTAAGGCAAATAAAATGTGTTAATAGAACCAGGACAGCTCGCATGCTTAATTTTTATTCGCACTAGCTAAATGCAGGCTATCTTTTATTTCGCCGCACTCCAACATGCCACTTTTATATTTTGGATGATGCAAACCAAGATAAGGATTACGGATGTCGGCTTTATTACTTAACCAAAGGCCAGGTTCTGCATCGTTAAAAGCCATTGGGCATTCCTGTAAAAATATTTTACTGCCATCATAATGTACAGCACGCAACAGGTCGTATAGATTTTGGGAAAACGAATTGAGTGCTTTGCGTTTAGCTGTAATATCTGGTTGTTGTATAATTATATCGAGGTCTGAATTCAAACTTTCTGTATAACTGGTAGCGGTTTCATAAATTAAACTGTCCTTTTTTAATTCATCAAATTTTATGTTGGCAATATTGGTTTTAAGATTAGTTGCATTTAACCGAATAGCACTACTATCCCAGTTTACAAATGATTCCGAAAGATTATAATAGTTGTTTAATGCACTATCTACTGAATTTAAAAATGCGGGGCTGTGTTTACTTACTGCAAGGGCCTGCTGTCTTTCCGATTCATCGTGCGGCTTATTTTTCTTAGAATACAAAAGATAATAGGCTAAAACGCCTGCTAAAGCTAATACGATCAATAAAACCAACTTTTTCATGCAGTATAATATTTATACAAAGGTAAACAGATGTGAAAAGATTTATTTGAAGGCACATCTTTCATTTTAAAAAGATCATTTAGATACCTTAACAAAGCAGATGAATAATTTGTTGTCGTACAAGAGTGCGACGCAACCAAAGCCTAAATAAGGATATGGAGCAGGTTACATAAAATAACAAAATCCTAATGCAGGCCTCCCTCCCGTTCTTTATCTTTGCACGCTTTATTATAAATTATGCTAGCAGGATTACAGAACGTGACTTTTGAATTTGGTGCCCGCACCATTGTACGCAACGCCACCTGGCACATTCACCCCAACGATCGTATAGGTTTGGTTGGTTATAATGGAACCGGAAAATCGACATTACTAAAGGTTTTCGTTGGCGAATACATGCCATCGGAAGGAACGGTTGAACGTGGTCGCAATACAACAATTGGTTACCTGCACCAGGATCTTTTAAGTTTTGACACAAGCGAATCTATTTTGCAAGTTGCGATGCATGCTTTTGATAAAGCCATGGCCATTCAAAAGGAATTAAATAAAATTACCGAGGAACTCGCAACGAACGAAACCGAGGAATTGCTTCACCTATACAGCGATAAGCTGCATGAATTTGAGGAAGCGGGTGGTTATAATATTGAACACCAAACCGAAGAAGTTTTACAAGGACTTGGATTTAGCAATTCAGAATTACAAAAACCTTATCGACTTTTTAGTGGTGGATGGCGTATGCGGGTGTTGCTGGCAAAGATGATCCTGCAACAACCCGATCTTCTTTTGCTTGATGAACCTACCAACCACTTAGACCTGCCGTCTATTGAATGGTTAGAAAAATATTTGCAGCATTACAAAGGCGCTGTGGTGATGGTTAGCCATGATAAATATTTCCTGGACCGCATGGTGAAGAAGGTGGTGGAGTTATACCAAAAGGAATTACATATATATAATGGTAATTACAGTTGGTACGAAACTGAAAAAGTACAACGTGTAGAATTACAACAAAGAGCTTTTGAAAACCAACAAGATTATATACGCCAGCAAGAGAAATTTGTAGAACGCTTTAAAGCAAAAGCTTCTAAAGCTGCCGCCGCACAGAGTATTGTTAAGAGATTAGACCGTTTAGATAGAATTGAAAACGTTGAAATAGAAAGGCCTAACATACGCATTAATTTTAGCGTAGATAAAATGCCGGGAAGGGTTTTAGTTGAATTGAAAAACATCTCTAAGAAATTTAAAGATGTTGACATTCTTGAAAATGCATCAGCAGAAATTGACCGTGGTGATAAAATTGCCTTGATCGGTGCCAATGGAAAAGGAAAGTCTACCCTGCTACGAATTATTGCTGGCCAAGAACCCATTGAAGGTGATCGCAAGTGGGGTCATAATGTGGACGAAGCCTTTTATGCACAGCACCAGTTGGAGGCCTTGAATATGAACAACACCATCCTGGAGGAAATGAAGGATGCAGGCGCAAAAAAAACTGAACTTGAATTGAGAAGCCTTTTGGGTTGTTTTTTGTTTAGTGGCGATGATGCGGATAAAAAAATTAAAGTGTTAAGTGGTGGTGAAAAAGCAAGAGTAGCATTAGCAAAAACCATTACAAGTAAAGCTAATTTTTTATTGCTGGATGAACCGACCAATCACCTTGACATTCACTCAAACGAATTATTGATCGACGCCCTAAACCGTTATGAAGGAAGTTTTGTGCTCGTTAGCCATGACCGTTACTTTATTTCAAAAACCGCAAATAAGATCTGGGAAATTGTTGACCAGGAAATAAAAGAGTTTAAAGGTGGCTATGATGAATATGTTGCCTGGAAAGAAAGGATGGCCAATACTAAACTTGAAGGTGGAAGTAATGGTGCAACGACAAATAAAAATAAATGGAGCAAAAAAAGCGAGGTGGCTGAAGTAAAAACCCCGGTTACGCCTGTGCAAAATGTTGTCGCTAATTCACCCATTAACAAGGAAGCACAAAAGGAATTGCAAAAACAGCAACGCAATTTTCAAAAATTAGAAGAAGATGTTGCCAGGTTGAATAAAGAAAAAATTGAGTTGGAAGCAAATCTTGCTACGCCAGATATTTACACAGATAAGAATAAGTTTGCCGCTACAGAAAAAAAATACAAAGAGCTACAAATTAGTATTGCCCAATTAAATAAAAAGTATGAAGAAGCTTTTGAACAGCTCATGCTTTTAGAAGGCAAGTAAGCCATTTAGATAAGTTTGTCTGGTATAAGAATTGCAAGTTTAAGATACTTTATATCTTAAATATTAATCAATGAAAAAATTCTTAGTTCAGGCAAGCCTTATGGCTCTGTTAGTTACTGGGGTTACACTTCCCGGTTGTAAACCCAAGGATGCCGACATCCAGTCTTCTTTTAACGAGAAGGCCAAGGCAAATGCGCAGATGGCCAATATTACTGCCACGGTAAGTTCAGGTGTGATTACTTTAAGTGGCGAATGTCCGGATGAAGCTTGCAAAACCAGTGCAGAGCAAACCGCCAAGGATGTGAAAGGCGTAAAATCTGTTGTCAATAATATAACAGTTGCAGCACCACAGGCACCTGTTGTTGTAAATGATGATGCAACGATTCGTTCTACCATTGCTCCCATTGTTGCAAAATATCCCGGTGTAACTGCAAACGTTCAAAATGGCACAGTAACACTAACAGGTACCATTAAACGAGATAACCTTCAGAATTTAATGATGACTTTAAATGAGTCAAACATTAAGAATGTAAATAATCAACTTACCGTAAATTAATTGGAGGATACAATCATGGCACTACAAAATAAATACCAGGCGCTAGTTAATGCAGCACAAGCTGCCGGCGCACAAAATTTACAAGTTCGCGAACAAGACAATGTTTTATATATAGATGGCCAAGTGCCGTCGGAAGCAGTTAAAAGGCAGTTATGGGATGAATACAATCGTATTGATCCTGATTACCGTTCCGGCGATCTTGTATTAAACCTTCAAATTGCAGAAGGTGCAGAACAGGAATACGAAGTTGTTTCAGGAGATAGTTTATCTAAAATTGGTCAACGTTACGGTGTCAGCTGGAAAGACATCTACGAGGCAAACAGGGATAAAATTAAAGATCCAGACCTGATTCACCCGGGTTGGAAATTAAAAATTCCTTCTAAGTCTTAATCACCAGCATTCATTTTGATAAAATCACAAACGAGGTAACTGATTAATTTTCCGGTTGCCTCGTTTGTTTTCCCGGTAGACAAACGTGCAGCACCTTCGCAAATATGCAAATAAGCCGGCTTTGTATGGGCAGCGCATAAATTAATATACTGCCTTGCCTGGATAGCAGAAATTCCACTTGGTGTAAGGGCACTGCTTAAAACATTTTCAACACAATCCAGGTCTAGTTCAATACCTGCATAATTATCATCGGTAAAACTAATGGCATGTGACACGGCCTGCAAAAAAGTTCTTTTTTCATGAATGAAAATATCTTCGAAGGTGATGCAATCTAAAAATGGATTGTTTACAATATCCATCCAAACATTTTGCTGCAAATAATTTTCGTGTAAACCAACCATGCAGTATTTCTGTAGAAATCCATCTTCTTCTGCATACCGAAATGCATTACCGCTATGTCTTCCTTCTGTTGGCCTGTAATCAGCATGCGCATCTAAATTGATGCAATTAATTTGGGGCAGCGAAACCTTTTGTATTTGCAATAAACCTTTTGCCGAACCTTTCAGTAAGGGATATGCGTTATTATGCCCACCGCCAATTGCAATTGGAATTCTGCCGCTTGCTGTAATCAACTTAACCAATTTTTCTACCTCCTCGTCAATGGTGGCAACTGCATGACGATAGGCTTGTATTTTTTCTTCTTCGGTATATGCATTTTTATCTATGAGAAATTGAATATCGCCAAAATCAAAGTGCCCGATCACAGCTACTTCGTCGCCGTTTAAAAAATCATTACTCTGTGTATTAAAAAATGATTGTAAAAAAGACAACCATGCCGTACTTGTGCCTGCTGTGCCTTCATTTGCCTGAACACCCATATCTTCAGGTATGCCGAAAACAACGTATTCTGCATCAAGTTTTGTAAACGAATCAGTATTATGTTCCTCGTTCAGCACTTGTAATCTTTCGCCAAGTTTTGTTTCAAACCGCCTAAGTTTTGTAAGTGATAAAAGATCTGCTTTCGTATAAAATTTAAAATGTGGTAGGTTCATAAAATGGTTCGGTTAATCAAACTAAGTAAATTTACTGTTTTGTAATGTACATCTCTTATTGATATTTAGTGATATACTAGAATCCATGTTTTAAACTTTTGAATTATGAATGTGTTGAAATTAGCTTTCATTTTTTGTTTAATAACGGCAACGAACGGTTGTGAAGTTCGGCAGCGGGAAAAAGAATTAAATGAAAGAAATGACTCACTAAATCATAAAGAACAGCAATTGCTTCTTTTGCAAAACCAATTGAATGTTGAAAAAACTGAGCTTGCTGCCAAGCAACATATTTTAGATAGTTTATTAAAAAAACATATCCAACAAGATTCTACATATACGCAGATCCCTTTCCTGGTTGGTAAATGGTCGGTAAAAATGGTATGCACCGAAGCAACTTGTGCCGGTTCCGCAGTTGGAGACAATAAGACAGAGGTTTGGGAAATATCTTACAAGGACAATGTTGTATTTGCCAAAGCAATCGTGAATAATCAATTAGTTAGAGTATATAGTGGTCAGGCAAATGATAAGGAAGTCAAACTCATTGCACAACAGGAGCCTGCTTCGATGGGAACATCGATTGCCGTTAACCTTGTAATTAAGAATGAAAATGAATTAGAGGGCGAACGAAAAATAATCAGGCCAGAAGAATGCCGCGTTATTTATTCGATCCAGATGCAAAAAATAATCACACCTTGATACGCGTATTATGATTTTACTTTCTGATCTTGATTTTACATTGCCTTTAAAAAACCCGGTGATCATTTTTTCACTGGTACTTTTTATAATATTGTTTGCACCTATTTTATTTAATAAAATCAAGGTTCCTCATATTATTGGGTTGATCGTTGCAGGTATCATCATTGGCCCATATGGATTTAATCTATTGCTTAGAGATAGCAGTATTGTTTTATTTGGTACTGTAGGTTTGATCTATATCATGTTTACTGCGGGACTTGAAATAGACATGGAGGAATTTAAAAAGAATAAGGTAAAGAGTTTTGTTTTTGGTTTGTACACCTTCCTTGTACCAATGCTTTTAGGATCATTTGCAGCATATTATATTTTAGGTTTTTCAATTACTTCTTCCATTCTATTATCCAGCATGTTTGCAACGCATACGTTGCTGGCATATCCGATAGCAAGTAAATATGGGTTAGCTCGTACTAGATCCGTAACTCTTACTATTGGAGGAACGATTATAACAGACATTCTTGCGCTACTTGTTTTGGCAACGATAACCGGGATGGTAAAAGGGGAAATAACCACTACGTTCTGGATTCGCCTCATTATTTCTTCCGTCATTTTTGGAAGCATTGTTTTCTTTTTATTTCCATTAATTGCAAGATGGTTCTTCAAAAATTTTGACGATAATATTTCACAATACATTTTTGTGTTGGCCATGGTTTTTCTTGGTTCGTTTCTGGCTGAGGTAGCTGGGTTGGAAGCGATAATTGGTGCATTCTTGTCAGGACTTGCATTAAACAGATTCATCCCTCACACTTCACCACTTATGAACAGGATTGAATTTGTGGGAAACGCTTTCTTCATTCCGTTTTTTTTAATTGGAGTAGGAATGCTGGTAGATTTTGGAGTTTTATTTAACGGTTTTGGCGCTTTAAAAGTTGCTGCATTTATGATTGTGCTTGCTGTAATTTCAAAATTCATTGGTGCATTGCTTACGCAAAAAACTTTTGGTTTGTCAAAAAACGAAAGGCAGATGATCTTTGGTTTAAGCAATGCAAGAGTGGGCGCCACTTTAGCAATTGTATTAGTTGGATACAATATAATACTTGGCGAAACAGACGCAGGCGTGCCAATAAGATTATTAGGTGAAGATATTTTGAATGGTACCATCCTAATGATATTGGTTACTTGTACCATTAGTTCTTTTAGTGTTGAAAAAGCCGCAAGAAAGCTGGCTTTGAATGAAGAAAGCAAGGCTGCTGAAAAGTCAAGTAGCGATGAAAAAATATTAATCTCACTAGCCTACCCAGATACGGTAGAAGAAATGGTGGATTTAGGTTTAATGCTAAAACCTAAGAAAAGCGAAATTCCCGTTTACGCTTTACACATTATTAGTGATGAAACTGATGAAGGTAAAATGCATGTGCAAGGAAAGAAAATGATGGATCGTGCAGTGAAACATGCGGCAGGTACAGAGAATGTAATTATCCCTCTAACCCGCTTTGACATGAACATTAGTAATGGAATTATCTATACTATTAAAGAACAGGGGATTTCTGATATATTGATTGGCTTGCATCATGAGGCTGACCAAAGTGATTTTTTAGGACCAATTGCAGAACGAATTTTGCATAGAACATCTGAAACGATCTTTATATATAAATCTGTACAACCTTTTAATACGCTTAAAAGAATGGTTGTTGCTGTAACGCCAAAAGCCGAATTAGAGCCGGGTTTTTCGCACTGGTTTAATAAGCTAAGCACATTTGCAAAAGAAGCCTCATTGTCACTTATTATTTACGCAAATGCCACAACTTCCAAGGAGTTAGATGATCTAAATAAAGCAAAAACAGGTTCAATAAAGATCGAGTATAATAATTTTATAAACTGGGATGACTTTTTAATTTTCTCAAGAGAATTAAAATCAAATGATCTTTTTGTAATTGTATCGTCGCGTAAAGGACACCATTCTTACACACCGCAATTAGAAAAACTTCCTTATTATTTAAGCAATTATTTTAGTAGCAATAGTTATATTTTATTATATCCTAACCAACTTGATCTTGGTTTTAAAATGGATGATATACAGTTTACAGATGGTCAACTGATTGACACATTAACACAAAAGATTGGTACAGTAAAAAAAGCGGGTTCGTTTATTAAAAGAATTTTTGACCGGAAAAGAAATTAGGTTGCTTTGATATAAAAATTATTCTGTTACCCATTCTCCTGCCAGCATAACTTTATCAATTAGATTGGTTCCAAAAGAATAAGGTAAATATTCTAAGGATGGAATTGGTTTCGTCATAATCAGGTTTGCTTTTTTGCCCACAGTAATACTGCCAACTTCATTTTGAACTTCCATTGCAAAAGCACCATTGATAGTAGCGGCATTAATTGCTTCGGCGGGCAACATTTTCATTTGGATACAACTTAAGGCAACAACAAAATTCATATTGCCTGAAGGTGAAGACCCGGGATTAAAATCAGATGCCAATGCTATTGCGCAGCCTGCATCGATCAAATCACGTGCTGGTTGCATGGGCATTCGTAAAAAAAATGCTGCTGTTGGTAATAGAGTGCCAATGGTTTTTGATTGTGCTAAAGCTTTTATAGCATTTTCATCCATAGTTTCTAAGTGATCAACTGAAACAGCGCCTACTGCAACACCAGCCTGCACGCCACCAGACAGCGATAGTTGGTTTGCATGGATCTTGGCCTTCAAACCAAAACTTTTTCCCGCTTCACAAATTTTTATGGTCTCTTCCGGTGTGTAAAAACCATTTTCACAAAATACATCAATGTAATCAGCAAGTTGCTCTTTTTCAATCGCAGGCAGCATTTCCTCGATTATTAATTTTATATAGCCTTCTTTGTTTTCCTTGAAATTGGCAGGTATTGTATGCGCACCTAAAAAAGTGGCTTTTATGGGCATATTAAATGCTTGTTTCAATCTTTTAATTACTCTCAGCATCTTTAATTCACCTTCTACCGTTAACCCATACCCGCTTTTTATTTCTATTGCACCAGTTCCTAAATTTATTAAAGCTTGTAACCGTTCTTTTGCCAGTAAGAATAATTCTTCTTCTTTTGCTTCATTCAATTTTTTGGCTGAATTTAAAATTCCTCCACCTTTGGCTGCGATTTCCGCATAGGAAACGCCTTTAATTTTATCAATGAATTCGTTTTCGCGGCTTCCCGCAAAAACCAAATGCGTATGGCTATCGCACCAACTGGGCAGAATAATTTTTCCTGAGGCATCAATTGTAAAAGCAAATGCTTCTTCTTTGAGTTTTAAGTCACTCATTTTACCAAATGCTGCAATCGCATCCCCTTCAACAATTAAAAAAGCATTTTCGATGCAAGGAAGATTTTGTAAATCCTTACCATGGAGCAAATAATTGCTTTCTCTAACATTAACCAGCAATTTAATATTCTTCAAAAGTGTAGCCATCTCCTGCTAAAATACAATGTTGTTTAAAAAATAGAAATGGCATCAATAAGATTGTTTTAAATAAAAGAATCATAACAAATGATATTTGCACTGGTAAGGCATGGTATTTTCTGCTTCATCAACAATATTGCCCTTAGCAAACCCACGATATTTATGGATAGGAATAAAGACTCAATAGACAAAAACCTTCTTTGGTATAAAGATGCTATTATATATGAATTGCATATAAAAGCTTTTCGTGATAGTAATGCTGATGGAATTGGCGATTTCCAGGGGTTAATGGAGAAGCTTGATTACTTACAGGATTTGGGAGCGACCGCAATTTGGGTTTTACCTTTTTACCCCTCCCCATTGCGAGATGATGGTTATGACATCGCAGATTATTATTCCATCAATCCTAGTTATGGAAACATAGACCAGTTTAAACAATTTTTAGCAGAAGCACATAAGCGGAATTTAAAAGTGATTACGGAATTGGTAATTAATCATACTTCTGATCAACATCCATGGTTTCAAAAAGCAAGAATTGCCCCAAAGGGTTCCCCGGATAGGGATTATTATGTTTGGTCTGACGACCCTGGTAAATACAAAGATGTACGCATTATTTTCCAGGATTTTGAAGCATCGAATTGGACATGGGATCCTATAGCACAACAATATTACTGGCACCGCTTTTTCCACCATCAACCTGATTTAAATTTTGATAACCCACACGTACAGGATGAAATATTTAAGATATTGGATTATTGGTGCGCTATGGGTGTGGATGGATTTCGCCTTGATGCAGTACCTTATTTATTTGAACGTGAAGGAACCAATGGAGAAAATTTACCGGAGACCCATGTGTTCTTGAAAAAATTACGAAGTCACATTGACGAAAAATTTCCTGGTACCGTTTTTCTTGCAGAAGCAAATATGTGGCCCGAGGATTCTGCATCCTATTTTGGTGATGGTGATGAATGCCATATGAATTACCATTTCCCGGTTATGCCAAGAATGTTCATGGCTTTACAACAGGAAGACCGTTACCCGATCACGGATATTTTTGATCAAACACCTGAAATCCCTGAAAACTGCCAGTGGGCTATTTTTTTAAGAAACCACGACGAATTAACACTGGAAATGGTAACCGATGAAGAGCGTGATTTTATGTACAAGGTATATGCAAAAGATCCTAAGGCAAGAATTAACCTAGGCATCAGGCACAGGCTTGCACCATTGATGGATAATGATAGAAAGAGAATCGAATTAATGAATGCTTTGCTTTTTTCTTTACCTGGAACACCGGTTGTTTATTACGGTGATGAAATAGGTATGGGAGATAATTTTTATTTAGGTGATCGTGATGGTGTACGTACACCTATGCAATGGTCGCCCGATCGCAATGCTGGATTTTCTTCATCAAATCCGCACCAGCTCTATTTACCAGTAATTCTAGACCCGGAATATAGTTACGAAGCGGTAAATGTTGAATTACAAAAAGGAAATACTTCTTCACTTTTTTGGTTTATGAAACGCATAATAAATATGCGAAGAAATTACCTTGCTTTTAGCAGGGGCACAATGAAGTTTTTGCATGTAGAAAACCCCAAGGTTTTAGCATTTATCAGGAGTTATAAAGATGAAAATATTTTGGTGGTAGTTAACTTATCAAAACATTCGCAACCAGCCGAAATTGTACTGAAAGAATTTAAAGGTTACACGCCCGTTGAAGCATTTAGTAAAAATAAGTTTCCACTGATTAAGGATGACCAGCTATATTTTTTTACATTAAATGCGCATGCTTTTCAATGGTTCATTTTACAAAAATCTACTGATGGATCTATTTCGCAAAGTTTACCTACGCTTGAATTAGATTACTGGAACAATATTACAGACAATGGCAATGTGGAAATACTTGAAAAAACCATCCTGCCTGTTTACCTGCAAAATAAAAAATGGTTCCAGGGAAAAAATCGTCCAGTTTACAGCATTGCCATCATTCAAAAAATACCAATTTCATTACCTGGTAAAGAAGCATTGCTTCTATTGATTGAAGTAACCTACGAAAGCGGGTTACCAGAAATATATCAATTGCCAGTTGAATTTGTATCTAATCATTCAGCTAAAAAAATTATAGACAGTTGGCCGGAAGCAGTAATCGTAAATATGCATGTGGGTGAAGATGAAGGCAGTTTAGTAGATGCATTTTATACCGAAGATTTTCAGAAATATTTAATTGATCACCTTGCTAGTAACGAGATTATTTCAACAGGAAGAAATCAAATCGTTTTTAAGAGTAACGACCTTGTAAATCAATATTTAAAGGAAGAAAATAACCTGGTAATGAAAATTCACGTGGTGGACGAAAACAATACCTCCATTACCTATGCCAATAAATTTTTCCTGAAGCTTTACCGAAAAATTGATTATTCCATTAACCCGGATGTTGAAATTTCAAAATACCTTTTTGAACAAAATAAATTCAAAAATTTACCTGACTTTATTGGAACGATCGTATTAAATACCAGTACCACTTCTATTGAACTTGGAATGTTGCAATCATTGGTTGAAAACCATGGAGATTGCCGCACCTTCATGCTTGAAAGAGTTCATAATTTTATTGAACGCATACTGGCACGTGACAGAAACAGTCTAAATGCAAGTGACCGTATTGGAAATTTTTCCGAACCTGTGGCTTTTGAAAATTTACCGGAACATTTACAAACTTTGTTGGGTGCACGAGCTGCAGAACAAATGCGTCTTTTAGGTTTGAGAACCGCTGAAATGCACCTGGCACTTGGGTTTGACAGCCATTTAAAAGAATTTATTGCAGAAGAATTCTCCTTGCATTATCAGCGATCTCTATTTTCTTCCATGCAGTCATTGGTACGTTTTACTTATCAAAATATATATAAAACCCTTGATACTCTTGATGATCATATTAAGGAAGACATAGGGCAATTGATTGGTAAAAAGGATGATATCCTTGAAATTTTAAAACGCATTTATAATAAAAAGCTCGATATAGAAAAGATCCGAATTCATGGCAGTTTCGAATTACAAAAAGTATT
>JAKFCI010000131.1:0-2726 GCA_036676725.1 Chitinophagaceae bacterium | reverse complement strand
TACAACCTATTCGCTCTATATTTGAAACTGACTATCCTGAGTATGAAACTTGCTACTGCACTTTCCAAGAGTATTTTATGGCGTGGGTTTTACTTTCTTTCGGTGATGTTGCTCAATATCCTGATAGCAAGACATTTTCAATCGGAGGGCAGCGGGCAGATCTATTACATTATTAACCTGCTTGCTTTTACACTCATCATCATCAGTCTTTGTCTGGAAGCTCCGATGGGCTATTATCTCTCACAACAGAAATTAAATGAAACACAACTGGCAGTTATTTCTGTTGCATGGACGATACTGATCATGTTACCTGGTTGGTTTATCATTCGTTCACTGGAAGTGCCAAAAGAAGGAATCTTGCAGTTGGCAGGTTTTCATTTTTCCGCAACAGCTTTTCTAACAGGCAATCTGCTCATTACTTTTTTTATAGCATTGTTTTATGCAAAGATGGATTTTGTGTTGCCTAATCTTTTGCTGATAACGGTTAATCTTCTGCTGATAATATTGGTGCCGAATAATGAATGGGTGCAGGGTTTCATGAGTAATGAAAACTATGTGCAACTCTATTTTCTTGGGTTTTTCATGCAGGGTTTTTTGTTGATGATTGCTTTTCTCTTCCGCAATTTTAAATTCACTGATCTGAAACGCATTCCTGCAGAACTGATCAAACCATTCATATCATTTGCATTGATCGCTGTTGTAACAAACTCAATGACTTTTTTAATGTACAGGATCGATTACTGGTTTGTGAACAAATATTGTGATGATGCCGCTCTGGGAAATTACATACAGGCATGTAAACTGGCACAGCTGTTTTTTATTGTTCCATCAATTCTTGCTGCTGTTGTTTTTCCAATGACGGCATCGGGCAGGAGAGAAGAGATGAATGAAAAAATGCAATTACTCTCACGTGGGTTGATTCTTTCTTATTGTATTGCCTGTTCAGGATTGATTGCAGTCGGCTATTGGCTGTTCCCGTTTGTATTTGGTGAAACGTTTAACAACATGTACCTGCCGTTTGTATTACTGGTGCCTGCCATTCTTTCGTATTCAGTTATTCATTTGCTGGCAGCCTATTATAGTGGTAAAAAAGTATTGAGCGTAAATTTTAAAGGGAACCTGATTGCACTCACCATCATCGTTGTTGGCGATATGCTCGTAATCCCACGCTTTGGCATTACCGGTGCAGCCATTGTGAGCAGCATTGGTTATATCTGTTATATGAGCTTTATTTTATTGATGCATCGGAAAGAATACAAAAGTCGTTTTGCTAATTTTCTTTTCTTCCGGAAAAAAGATGGACAGCTTTTTTATAAGTTGCTGATGGAAAAAATATCTTCACGTAAAACAGATGTATCATGAAAGTACTTTGGCTTTGCAGTTGGTATCCCCATTCTACAGATCCATTTGATGGCGATTTTGTTGAACGACATGCCCGGTCTTTAGCAACATGCCAAAAGCTGGATGTTATTCATATCGTGCAGAACATGAATTTACTGAAGGGTGAGTCTTTTAGGGTGGAGGAGCGTCAGGAAAATAACATGAATGTTAAAGTCTGTTTTATTCCCGCTGGAAATGTGGCGTTTGAAAAAATTAATTTGCTGCTTTTCAACTTTCGTTATTATAAAACCATGCGATCTCTTCTTAGAGAGTATCTTGATAAAAATGGGAGACCGGATATCGTTCATGTTCATGTGCCGGTTAAAATGGGGGCAGGGGCAATTTGGTTAAAGAAAAAGTTCAATATTCCTTTTGTTGTTACAGAGCATGCTACTGTTTATTTTCAAAACAGTCATGATAATTATTTTGACAGGGGATTTCAATTTAAGTATTTAACAAAAAAAACGTTTTATGAAGCAGATATTGTTATTTCAGTATCTGCATGTTTAATGAGTGTAATGGATGATTTATTTCTTATTAAACGGAAGCGTTTAATAAGAAATTCTGTAAATACCGAAATTTTCTTTCCCATAAATTCAAACAACGTTATAAAAAAATTTATTCATGTTTCAATGATGGTTCCATTCAAAAACATTGAAGGGATATTGGAAGGACTTGGACGTTTAAATAAGCGTAATACAAATTGGCAAATGGTTTTCGTAGGCCCTGCAAATACCGGACAAATTGCTTTAGCAAAAGAATTAAAACTTGATAAACAAGTTGTATGGAAAGGTGCTTTGCCTTATGCAGAAGTGGCCAAGGAAATGCAGCATGCTGATGCATTGATACATTTTAGTACTTATGAGAACCTTCCATGTGTGATTAGTGAAGCATTGTGTTGTGGAATACCTGTCATCTCGTCTAATGTTGGGGGGATATCAGAATTGGTCACCGAAAAAAATGGCATTTTAGTTGAGAGTGGAAATGCTGAACTACTTGCAAAAGCAATGGAGACATTTCTACATCATCCCGAAAAATTTAATAAAAATGAAATAAGCAATTCTGCTTCCTCGCAGTTTAATTATAAAACGATTGGCGTCCAAATAGCTGACGTGTATAAAGAAATGCTTGATGCTAATTAGGATTTCAGTTTTGAAACAAGTTCAATATACTCCTGCATAGCGGCTTCTTTGGTCTTACCTTTCAATGCATCCCATGCTTCATATTTAGCTTTAGCTACAAAATCAAATGGATTAGAAGGAGCATCAATATTTACATCACCTTCGTTTGCCTGTTTGTAAAGTGAATAGAGTTGAAGCAGTGTATCGTTACTTGGTTTTTCACTG
>JAKFCI010000130.1:0-3400 GCA_036676725.1 Chitinophagaceae bacterium | reverse complement strand
ATCAGTCCAACATAAAACGGCAAAATGGACCATTATTACCTTGCTTTTGTTGTTTATAATGCTGATTGGGTTCAGCCGTATTTATTTAAAAGTGCATTACACCAGCGATGTATTGGCCGGTTTTGCCATGGGCTGGTTATGGATCGTTATTTCGTTAAAAGCCATCAGGCAACTGGAGAAAAAGAGCCGTCGTGAAATTGATCCTGTTGTGCAGCAAGCTCCAGCCGCAGAAATAGAAAGTGTTAATGAGTAAATGCTGTTTTTAGTGCCGCCTCTAATTTATTTTTTTGATCGTTTCTACGTCGGCAGTATTTGTGTCCTTTATTAATACTGAATCTGTAATTAACCTGGACGTATCGTTATTGATTCCTGTACCCGGGCTGGGTGCATCTTTTTCCGGGTTACTATTACATGATATACCAAAAACAATCAAGGCAAAGGCAAATAAAATTTTCATTTTGAAATCTTTGTTTAAATAGCATTGCAACTTTGTTGCCACCAAATTCTAAAAAAATGAACTCAATTCACCGTAAAGAGTTCATTACACCTATTATCCACAGCAAAAAAATACGTTTTCTTAACTAAATAGACTTGAAGCTCCCGCCGTAAAAACCTACCTTTGCGCCTCAATTTTAGTTAATGATTTCAGTAAATAATGTAACCCTTTCCTTTGGCAAAAGAGTACTTTTTGACGAGGTAAATATCAGTTTTCATAAAGGAAATTGCTATGGCGTAATTGGCGCCAACGGAGCAGGGAAATCTACTTTTTTAAAAATACTTTCCGGCGAAATAGAGCCAAATAAGGGAACTGTGGATATTACCGCAGGCGAACGTATGGCGGTGTTGAAGCAAAACCATTTTGCTTATGATAATGTAACTGTATTAAATACAGTTTGGATGGGCCACAAAAAGATGTGGGATGTAATGCATGAAAAAGATGCTATTTACCTTGACCCTGAGGCCACCGAAGATGATTACATGAGAGCTGGCAACCTGGAAGCCGAGTTTGGAGAAATGGGTGGTTACACGGCCGAAAGTGATGCTGCTACTTTATTAAGTGAATTAGGCGTTAAAGAGCAATACCACCAGTCTTTAATGAAAGACATTCCCGGTAACCTGAAAGTTAGGGTGTTATTAGCCCAGGCTTTATTTGGAAACCCGGACATTTTGCTAATGGATGAACCTACCAACGGGCTTGACATTGAAACTATCGGCTGGTTAGAAAATTTCCTGGCAGATTATGAAAACATCGTTTTAGTTGTATCGCATGACCGTCACTTTTTAGATTCGGTTTGTACACACGTTGCGGATGTTGACCGCTCCAAGATCAAAGTATTTACAGGTAACTATACATTCTGGTACGAATCATCTCAGTTGATGTCTCGCCAGATTAACGACAAGAATAAAAAGACAGAAGAAAAAAGAGCAGCCTTAATAGACTTTATTGCTCGTTTCTCTGCAAATGCCTCAAAATCTAAGCAAGCTACATCACGTAAAAAGGCATTGGAAAAATTAACCATTGAAGATATTGAGCCATCTAACCGTCGTTATACTGGAATTATATTTCAGCCGCAACGTGATGTGGGTAACCAAATTTTAAATGTTGAAAATCTTAGTTCCTCTGTTGATGGACGTAAGCTTTTTGATAAAGTAAACTTTAGCATTAATAAGGGCGAAAAGATTGCTTTTTTAAGCCGTGACCCACTTGCAGTTACTAATTTCTTCGAGATCATTAATGGCAATTTGGTTGCCGATGGCGGTAAGTTTGAGTGGGGTACAACCATTACAAAAGCTTACCTGCCATTAGAGAACAACGAATTTTTTACAAACGGTTTAACCTTAATGGAGTGGCTTCGTCAATACGTACCACCACATGTAACCGATGCGGATGAACCATTTTTACGCGGATTTTTAGGTAAGATGTTGTTTAGTGGTGATGACATTATGAAGAAAACGAACGTATTGAGTGGAGGAGAAAAAGTTCGTTGCATGCTAAGTCGCATGATGTTGCAAAACCCGAATGTGATTATGTTGGACCAACCTACGAACCACCTTGATTTGGAAAGTATTCAAAGCTTTAATGAAGGTTGTATTACTTTCCCGGGCATTGTTTTGTTAACATCACATGACCATACATTCTTGCAAACCGTTGCCAACCGTGTTATAGAATTAACGCCTAAAGGCATCATCGACAGGTTGATGACCTTTGATGAATACATGGAAGACAACCGGGTGAAAGAACTGCGTGAAGAAATGTATGCAGGAAAAAATGCTGTAATGGCTTAAAATATTTTATAATTATCAATCCCATACAAAAAAGTATGGGATTTTTTTTGTTTAAAATCATCTGGTAGTGTAATCACACAGTGCCTAAACGATCTGCGGTTTATATTTGCGGCTCACATTAATGTTATGTTCAACAACAGGATAAAAATTAAAGAGCTTTTAAGTTTGGAGCCTCAGGGTCAGGCGGTAATTGTAATGGGTTGGGTTCGCACCTTTCGCAACAACCAGTTTGTAGCTTTAAACGATGGCTCTACTAATAATAACGTGCAGGTGGTATTGGAGTTGGGAAAGTTTCCTGAGGAAGTTTTAAAACGCATTACGACAAGTGCGGCAATCAAAGTAAAAGGTACGGTCGTTGCTTCTTTAGGTAAAGGTCAGTCTCTAGAAGTAAAAGCTGATGATGTTGAAATTCTTGGAGATAGCGATCCTGAGAAATACCCGCTTCAACCCAAAAAACATAGCCTGGAGTTTTTACGCGAAAAAGCGCATTTGCGCTTTAGAACAAACACCTTTGGTGCAATTTTTAGAATTCGTCATACACTGGCTTTTGCAGTGCACCAGTTTTTTAATGATAAAGGATTTGTTTACCTGCATACACCAATCATTACCGCTTCGGATGCCGAAGGCGCCGGAGAAATGTTTCGTGTAACAACTTTACCTATTGATAATGCACCACGTACTGAAAACGGCAGCATAGATTTTTCAGAAGATTTTTTTGGCCGCGCCACCAACCTTACTGTTAGCGGTCAATTAGAAGGCGAGTTAGGTGCTACTGCTTTTGGTGATATTTATACATTTGGTCCCACCTTTCGTGCGGAAAATTCAAATACTGCCAGGCACTTAGCGGAATTCTGGATGATAGAACCTGAAATGGCTTTTTATGACCTGGAAGACAATGCAAACCTGGCCGAGGAATTCATTCAATACATTATTAAATATGCCATGGAGCATAATGCAGACGATCTTGAATTTTTGCGCCTGCGTTTGCTGGATGAAGAAAAACAAAAGCCTCAAAATGAAAGAAGCGAGTTGGATCTGATTCAAAAATTAGAATTTGTAACACAAAACAAATTTGAGCGCATTACTTATACAGAAGCAATTGAGGTTTTATTGC
>JAKFCI010000129.1:0-9720 GCA_036676725.1 Chitinophagaceae bacterium | reverse complement strand
ATTTTCAATAGTGAGTTTATGAATATTGGAAGTGGTATATCACCTTTTAATGCATGGTTGTTAATACGGGGTTTGCGTACATTGCCTGCCCGCCTCGACCGCATTTGCAAAACAAGTACGGAGCTGTTGCATTTTTTTAAACAACATCCTAAAATCGATAAAGTCATCTTTCCTTTCGATCCGGAATTTGATCAATTTGAATTGGCAAAGCAACAAATGAGTGGGGCATGCGGCTTGTTTACATTCACTTTAAAAGATGGTTCTTTAGAAAAGATCACAAGCTTTTGCAACGGGTTGCAGCATATATTAATGGCTGTAAGTTGGGGCGGTCATGAGTCGCTGATCATTCCAAAATGTGCCGGTTTACAACCGCAGGATTTTGATGCAACGAATATTGAACACCAGTATATCCGCATGTATGGCGGGCTAGAAGAGCCGCGATATTTGATTGCTGATTTGGAACAAGCCCTTGCTAAGATTTAACACTTAGCGGAATTTTTTCTCTTATTTTTACAAGCATGAATCGCCTGACTATCTGCTTTTTCTTTTTTTTCTTTTGTATCGATGCTGTTGCCCAGGATAAATGGGATTTAAAAAGAGCCGTTGATTACGCATTGGAAAATAACATCTCGGTAAAACAAGCCGATTTGCAAAGCCGTTTTTCTGCTTTGGAATTGAACCGGAATAATTTATCTAAATATCCTGATTTGAATTTCCAGGGAAATGGTGGATACCAGTTTGGTAGATCGGAGAATCCAACAACCGGTGTTTTAGAAGATAATAATTTTTTTACCTCGGGGTTTCAATTGCAAACTGGTGTTACCTTGTTTAACTGGTTTTCAAAAAAATATACAATTGAATCTTCGCGGTTAGATTATGAAGCGAGTAAAGCCCAAATTACAAAAGCGCAAAATGATATTGCCCTAAATGTTGCTGTTAGTTATTTGCAAGTATTGCTTGCGAAACAGCAAGTCAATATATCTTCTATACAAGTGCAGCAAACTGCTTCGCAATTAGACCTGACACGCAAAAAAGTGAATGCAGGTGTATTGCCAGAATTAAATGCAGCCGAACTTGAAGCGCAACTAGCAAGAGACAGTTCTGCATATGTAACTGCAGAATCACAAGTTCAACAGCTATTGCTGCAATTAAAAGCCATTTTAAATTTAGATGCTGCTTTGCCATTTGATATTGTCGCACCACCCTTGGAAATGATTCCTGTAGAATCTTTGTTTGATTTGCAACCCGACAGGGTTTATCAATTGGCGCTTGTTAACCTTCCGCAACAAAAAGTAAATGAATTAAAATTGCAAGCGGCGCAACAAGCTGTAAAAGCAGCAAGAGCAAGTCGCTTTCCAACTTTGTCTGCTTATGGAGGATTAGGAAGTAATTATGTAAACATTGAACAACCGCAAAATTTTATTGTGGTGCCTAATAAACCAACAGGTGCAATAGTAAATGTAAATGGAACTAATTACCAGGTTTTGGCTCCGGGCGTTACTGTTACTGAATTTGGTGTTACACCTTATGGAAAACAAATAAGAAACAACTTTCGTCAAAATGTTGGCGTTAGTTTAAATGTTCCCCTTTTTAACAGTGGTAATTTACGTACCACCTGGGAGCGGTCGAAGCTCACTGTTCGCCAGTCTGAATTAGATATTGAAAGCAATAACCAAACATTAAAGCAGGATATTTACAAAGCTTATAACGATGCAGTTGCTGCCATACAAAAATTTAATGCTAGCAAAAAAACAGTAGAAACAGCACAGAAAGCATTTGATTTTTCTCAAAAAAGATATGACCTGAATTTGGTTTCAACCTTCGACCTTTTAAATACACAAAACAACCTATTGCGTGCAAAAATTGAAGTATTGTATGCGCAGTTTGATTACGTGTTCAAATTAAAATTGCTTGAATTTTATAAAGGACAGGGATTGAAATTATAATAAGAATGTGCGCATAAATCTGCCTGATAATAAAAACTAAAATAATTTTTTAATTGCTTTTATGAACAAAACGCTTAAATGGGTATTAATCGGTCTTGGTGCTTTGCTGGTGATACTTATTGCTGTAAAATTAATTTCCGGTCCTTCTGATAAGGGTGTAAAAGTGGCTGTTGAAAAAGCCTCCAAACGTACAATAATAGAAACGGTAAATGCAAGTGGAAAGATATACCCAGAGATTGAAGTAAAGGTTAGCCCGGATATTTCCGGCGAGATAACAGAGTTGACCGTTGCGGAAGGTGATAGTGTAAAGAAAGGCCAGGTGCTGGCAAGAATTTATGCTGATATCTACTCCTCTCAACGCGATCAGGCTGCAGCGCAGGTAGCGCAGTCTCAGGCAGGTGTGGCCAATAGTTCGGCAGCAATTGCTGCTTTAAAAGCACAATTAGACCAGGACAAAACAGCTTACACCCGCAATAAGGCGCTATTCGATCAAAAGGTAATTTCAAAATCAGAATTAGAACAATATGAAGTGAAGCTTAGTGCATCACAGGCGCAATACAATGCAGCCCTTCAAAATATAAGGGGCTTGCAAGCCGGTGTGCAAAGCACCCGAACGCAATTACAGCAAGCAAATAAAAATTTAGGTCGTGCTACTATTGTTGCACCAATGAGTGGCGTTGTTTCTTTATTAAATGTAAAGAAAGGCGAACGTGTTGTGGGTACCGCACAAATGGCAGGAACCGAAATGATGCGTGTTGCCGATTTAAGTACTATGGAGGTTAGGGTAGATGTGGGTGAAAACGATGTAGTGAAAGTAAGTATTGGCGATGAAGCAGATGTTGAAGTAGATGCCTACAACAACCGGAAATTTAAAGGTGTTGTTACCCAAATTGCCAGTTCTACAAAAAGTGCTGGCCAGGCAACCGCAAACGATGTTACAAATTACGAAGTGCATATTCGTTTAGACCCATCATCCTATGCCGATCTTTTGGATCCCTTAAAGCCTAAAAAGTTTCCTTTTCGTCCGGGTATGAATGCGAGTGCAGATATAAAAACGATGAAGAAAGATAATGTTGTTGCAATCCCAATTACGTCTGTTGCGGCAAGGGTAAAAGGAAGTGACCAGAATTTGGACCAAAAGAAAAAAGAGCAAAAGAAATCTTCTGATGAAAGTGAAGAACCAAAAGATATTGATTCAGATGAATTGGAAGAAGTTGTTTTTGTAATTGATAAAGAGGGTAAAGTTGAAAAGAAAGTAGTGAAAACCGGCATCCAGGATATTAATTACATTGAAGTAACAAGTGGTTTAACAGGCAACGAGGAAATTGTTTCTGCTCCTTACAACGCGGTTAGCAAAACATTAAAAACCGGGACCAAAGTAACCGTGGTGCCTAAGGAAAAATTATTTGAAAAATAAATTTGCGAATGAAATTTGGCGTTATCGGCAGTGGTAGTTGGGCTACGGCATTAGTAAAAATTTTGTCTGATAATGGACAGGAAATAAACTGGTGGGTGCGCAATAAAGAACAAATTGCACATATTCAAAAGCGGCGTTATAACCCGCAGTATTTAAGTTCTGCAAGGTTAGATATTTCTTTGCTAACCGTTTCGGATGATATCAATGAAGTAGTAAGAAATTCTGATGTTGTTTTACTGGTAGTGCCTTCGGCTTTTATAGAAGAAGTTTTAAAAGGCGTTAATAAAGAAGAATTATTAAATAAGAAAATTCTTTCTGCAATTAAAGGCATCGTACCAGGTGCTGATATTTTATTAAATGATTTTCTTGCTATTCATTTTAATATTCCAATCGAAAATTATTTTGCCTTATTAGGTCCCTGCCATGCAGAAGAAGTGGCTTCGGAAAAACTATCCTACCTCACTTTTTCAGGCGTTGATAGTGCAATGGCGGAAAAAATATCACTCTGTTTTAAAACATCTTATATCAATACAGTCATTAACAGCGATATTATAGGTGTTCAGTATGCAGCCGTGTTAAAAAATATTTATGCATTAGGTGCTGGTATTGCTCATGGTTTGGAATATGGCGATAATTTTTTGAGTGTTTATATTGCCAACAGCGCCGATGAAATGGCAGGCTTCCTGCGCAAAGCAGGCGTAGAACATATTGTTGTTGGAGAGCATGAAGAAAATAGTTCAGGCACGCATAAAAAAAGCCCCAACTATGCGGCTTCTGTTTACCTGGGCGATCTTTTGGTAACCTGTTACTCTCCTTATAGCCGCAACCGAACATTTGGCAATATGATTGGGAAAGGTTACACCGTGCAATCGGCACAACTGGAAATGAACATGGTTGCAGAAGGTTATTATGCATCAAAATGCATTGATCATATTAACCAAAAAACCGGCGCAAACATACCTATTGCAAAAACCGTTTATAAAATTTTGTGGGAGCGCATGCAGCCAGCAGAAGGCTTTAAGCAAATAGAAGAAACACTGATCTAATTTCCTGGTATATAATTTAAACTATAAACAAACCAGATGCAATGCCGTCAGCGGCAAGCATTCCTTCATCTGTAAGTTTTACAAAATTATTTTCTTTATAAACCTGGTTTCTATTGATTGCGGTTTGTAATTGTTGGGTGATCAATTCTTTATTTTCAATTCCCCAGGTTTTTTCAATTACATTCAAATCAATGCCTTCCACTGTTCTCAGTGAAATCATAATGTATTCATTCAGCCTGTTTTGTTCGGTGAGGATTTCTTCTTCTGCTGGCAAAATGCCGGCTTTTATTGAACTGATATATTTTTGATTATTTGCAACATTCCATTGACGCGTCACTCCATTATAAGAATGTGCTGATGGCCCGATGCCAATGTAATTAACGCCTTTCCAATATGATGAATTATGTCGGCTTCTGAAACCGGGTTTTGCAAAATTGGAAACCTCGTAATGTTCGTAACCTGCACTGCGCATCCATTGCATTAATAATAAAAATTGGTGTGCTTGTTTATCGCCATCAACGGTTTGTTTTTGCTGCAAATTTATTTGTTTATGTAAAGGCGTTTTTTCTTCCACCGTTAACGCATAACATGATAAATGCGGTATGCCAAATTCAATAGCGGTTTTTACATTCTTTTCCCACATGTCATCGGTCAATAACGGCGAACCATAAATAAGATCGATGGTCATATTTGTAAAACCTGCATCTAAACTTTGTTCAATACAATTTTTTGCATGTGCTGCATTATGCGCCCGGTTCATCCATAAAAGTTCTTCTTCAAAAAACGATTGTACACCTATGCTCAGCCTGTTTACTCCTGCAGCTTTCCAGCCATTTAATTTTTCAGTGGTAATATCATCGGGATTTGCTTCAAGCGTTAGTTCTACATCGGCACTTACATTAAAGTTTTCATGAATCGCATCAATGATCAATTTACATTCATCAATTGTCAATAAGCTTGGGGTGCCGCCACCAAAATAAATGGTGTTTACAATTTCTTTTGCATCAATTTGTTTGCGCAATTGAATTTCATTGATCAATGCATTTACCAGTTCGTCTTTATGTTTTAAAGAGGTGGTAAAATGAAAATTACAATAATGACATGCTTGTTTGCAAAAGGGTATATGTAAATAAATTCCGGGCAAAGGCGTTACTATTGGTGTTGAAAAATTATTTTTAATAAATAGATGGCGAAGTTAAAACACCGGGCACTCCTAATTTTGTTAATGCTTGCCGTAAAATATGGTGGTTTTGCGCAACAGGCTTACCCGGTTACTTATACTATAGTCGATTCCGCAAGCCAAACATCTAAAGCCGATCTTCAAAATTCTTTTGCATCAAAAGATGCCGCTGTTTTATATATAAATAAATTGCCTGCTTTATTACAAACACGGGGTTACCTGGCCAATTCTCTTGACAGTATTCAAATAGATTCATTACAAGCGAATATTCAATTGTTTTTGGGCCACCAATATAAATGGGCAAAGCTCACAACCAGCGAAAACGACCTTGACCTGTTAACCGAACTTAGGTGGAATACAACTAACCTTAATAAAAATTCCATTCAATTTAAAGAGTTGCAGAAGAAGCAGGAAGAAATTTTAAATTATTTAGAAGAAAGAGGCCATCCTTTTGCCACTGTATATTTAGACAGCATTCAATTTTTAGATAATGAAGTCAGTGCAACTTTAAAAATCAATCGTGGACCGGTATACAAAATTGATAGCATCAGGGTGTATGGCGATGCCAAAGTTAGTAACGAGTTTTTGCAACGTTATCTAGATATAAAAAATGGAAGTAATTACAGTAAATCAAAGTTGCAAAGCATTAGTAAAAAATTAAAAGAACTTTTATACATACAGGAGGAAAAGCCATCTGATCTTACCTTATTGGGAACCGGATCTATATTGAACCTTTATTTAAAACCAATAAAAAACAGCCAGGTAAATGCCCTTGTTGGTTTTCTGCCAAATGCCGATGTGAATGCGGACAAAAAGTTCCAGGTAACAGGCGAGGCCAATATCCTATTAAGAAATGCGCTGGGCGCCGGGGAGACGATTGGCTTAAACTGGCAACAATTACAAATTAAATCACCACGACTAAATTTATTATTTGAGCAGCCTTTCATTTTTAAATCTTCTTTTGGTTTAAGTTTCAACTTCGATATGTTTCGAAAGGATAGTACTTTCCTGAATATCGATATGCGGTTAGGAACAATTTATGGCGTGGGCCGAATCCAGACCGGCTCTTTGTTTTTGCAACGAAAACAAACCATTGTAAACGGGATAAACGTGAACCAGGTTTTATTTTCCAGGAAATTACCTGACGAAGCAGATGTAAATTCAACAAACCTGGGTATTATTTATGGCTATAACAATACAGACTATCGTTTGAATCCAAGAAGAGGAAATGAATTAATGATCACTTCTTCTGCAGGTACAAAAAACATCAGGAAAAATAACCAGGTGCTGGAATTGAAAGATCCCAATGCGCCGGATTTTAAATTTGAAACGCTTTATGACACGGTAAAATTAAAAACCTATCAATTCAGGATTATTGCCAATGCCGCACACTTTTTTCCTGTGGGAAAGCAAGGCACGTTGAAGTCCGGCATACAAAGCGGTTTGTTTAACAGTGCCAATGTTTTTAGAAACGAAGCCTTCACAATTGGTGGGTATAAACTATTACGTGGTTTCGATGAAGAAAGTCAATATGTATCGCAATACGCAGTTGTTACCTTGGAATACCGTTTTTTGTTAGGCAGAAATTCCAATTTTTTTGCCTTTGCAGATGGTGGATTGGCGAAACATTTAAACAAAAAAACACATAATTATTTTGGAACGGGTTTAGGACTTTCATTCGAAACAAAAGCGGGCATTTTTAATCTTGCATGGGCGGTGGGTAAAAGAGACGATACGGAATTTAACTTACGACAGTCTAAAGTTCATCTTGGATTTATTAATTATTTTTAAAACAATTCTTCTATTGAACAAGAGCATGATATTTTTGTAGCATCAAATCATAACTATTGCGATTTTCCCTTTTTGTTTTCTTTATTTTTTTGTTTGTTTCTGCCCGTGCCCAAACCGATTCATTAAACAGGAGCGACAGCGTGGTAATTAGGGCTGATTTTGCTTTGGAACGAAAGGATTCTATCTTAATAACCGATTCTGTTATTGCTGGTAAAAGCGATACCGTAAAAATCCTGGTGCCGCAATTAGTTTATATAAGATTTGATACGGCACTATATAATACCCATCCCTTTTATAAGTTTGATGATCCAATCCGGTTTATTGTTTCTACCAAAAGGTGGGAGGGCAAGGAATTGTTTTTTTACATCATGCTTGGCCTGCTTATCTTTTTCGCCATCATTAAAAATACTTTTAACCGGTACTTGAATGATCTTTCTAAATTATTTTTTCGAACAAGTATAAAACACCGGCAGGTTAAAGAACAATTGATGCAGGCACCTATGCCGTCGCTATTATTAAACATTTTATTTGTGCTTACTGGTGCTTTGTTCATCAACCTTGTTTTGCAGCATTATAAATTAGGCACCCGTTACGATTTTTGGCAACTACTTCTTTTATGCGCATTGGCTTTAACGGCTATTTACCTTGTAAAATTTATTACGCTCAAAATTTGCGGTTGGTTGTTTCGTTTGCGGCATGCCACAGATGCCTACATATTTATCGTTTTTACAACCAATAAAATTATTGGTATAGCATTGCTGCCATTGCTTGTTCTGCTCGCTTTTACAAAAGGATCTTTTAACGAAGTTGTGTTAACCTTAAGCCTTGTAGTGGTTGGTGCTCTATTTCTCTATCGCTTTTTCTTATCATATGTATCCATTCATAAAGAGGTAAAAATTCAATTATTTCATTTTCTACTTTATCTATGTGCTTTTGAAATAATTCCTTTACTCCTGATTAACAAACTGTTGTTTCACTTTTTAAGCTAAATTGCTTAGTTTTGCACTCAATTTACCCCCGATCCACTATGGTAAAAAACGATCGCCCAAAATCTGGTACATCTATAAAATTGAAAAAAAAGATCCTGATTACGCAGCCCAAACCGGAAAGCGATAAATCGCCTTATTTCGATTTGGTACGCAAATACGATGTGGATCTGAACTTCCAGGCCTTTATTAAACTGGAAGCCATCCCTTCAAAAGACTTCCGAAAACAAAAGATAGATATCCAGGCCCATTCAGCTGTCATTCTTACGAGTCGCAACGCAATCGATCACTTTTTTCGCATGTGCGATGAAATGCGTGTTAGTGTTTCGCAGGACACAAAATATTTTTGCATTACCGAAGCAGTGGCACTTTACCTTCAAAAATTTATTTTATACCGAAAGCGTAAAGTATTTTATGGGGCAGATGGTTCCAATAAAAGTCTTTTTGATGTGATCAACAAACATAAGGGCAATGAAAAGTTTTTATATGTATGTTCTGAAAATCAGCAGGATAGTGAGATAACTGGCTGGTTAAAAAATAATGGCTGCGACTTTTCCCTGGCTTTTATGTACAGAACGGTAAGTAGCGACGTGAAGGCGGTTTTGACTGAAACCGAATATGATGTGATTTGTTTTTTTACGCCGAGTGGCGTAAAAAGTTTATATGATAATGTGCCCAAGTTTAAACAAAATGGAACTGTTATCGGTGCGTTTGGAAACAATACATCAAAAGCAGTGGAAGAAGCGGGTTTAAAATTGAGTATAAAGGCACCCCAACCCCAAACACCTTCTATGGTAGCCGCATTGGACCAGTTTTTAGCTGCAGATTTTAAAAAGAAATAGTACAACTTTCGATATTTTTAAACGGCAACCCCAAAAGGGTTGCTTTTTTTTTAAAATGAGTACAGTAATTGCAATTGTAAAAAACATCCAAAATCGGCGGCATTGATTTACCCAGTTTTTCTGAGCATGATCTTTAAAGCGATTCTTTTAAATTCCAGGGTTAAATCATTTTAAAGTATACACCATATTATATGTATAAATTGATAAGGGTAGGAATAAAACAAAAGGCACAATTAAATGACGCAATCGAATAAGCATTCTATTCATCCTAATTCTCTTCCTTTTCTTCTGGCTACATCAAAAAAAAGGTATGGGAAAACCCTCCTTTTTTCATGGGAAAAATACGAAGGCGGCAGTTTAGCTCATCCCTCATACATTGCTGAAGTGCCTATAAATCAATTAAATCAAAATTATTTAACCTATATGCAATAAAGTATGAAAGTCCCCGTTACAATAAAACTTAAAATAAGGTTGTTGCAAATGAAAAAAAATAATACTAACCTTGTGTTGCC
>JAKFCI010000128.1:0-1745 GCA_036676725.1 Chitinophagaceae bacterium | reverse complement strand
CGTAAGATTCTCAATGCTCTGTTAATCAATGCTGCAGTTGCAATCTGATGGAACGGTTGAATCGTAAATGATTTGATAAAGTTTTTATTTGTGACAAAGCTGACACTTCTGTAAACGATTTGGAGGCATCTTTGTAATAGAATCAGAAAGTACAAATCCATGGAAAAATTTATTACAACTATTGGTTTATTATTTATTTCAGTTGCCTTGTTTGCTCAAAGCGGCAGTAAGGTGAAATGGGATTATACGGTAAAGAAACTTGCCGATAAGAAATATGAGGTGCGTATGGTTGCAAGTATTCAGCCAGGCTGGCACTTATACAGCCAAACACAAAGTGCTGATGCTATTGCATTACCAACCACCATTACATTCGCTAAAAACCCACTCCTGGTGGTAAGCGGTAAACCAAAAGAAATTGGTAAAATAACCGATGCATTTGATAAAGCCACACAATCACGTTCACGCTTTTATTCCAATAAAGTAGAATTTGTTCAGGTTGTTACAGTGAAATCAAATGTAAAAACTTCGCTTACAGGCGATGTTGAGTTTATGGTGTGTGATGATAAGCAATGTCTGCCTCCCGATAAATCAAAATTCAGCGTTAAATTAGAAGGATAAAAAAAATGATCCCGTCTTCTAAAGACGGGATTTTTTAAATTCGGGTTATCATGAGTTTATTTCTACGTGCTGCTTTTCTTTCGATTATTTGTTTATTGGTTGGTCATGCTTCAATTGCACAGGATTCAAGCTTTGTGCAATGGGAAGTAAGCAGTAAAAAACTAAGCAGTACTGAATATGAATTAGTGTTCAAGGGTAAAGTAAAGCCCGGTAAATTTTTATACCTGTTTACAAAAGATGCTGAAGGGCTCGATTCAATTGCTGTAAAGTTTACTGATAGTGCCATATTGAATAATGGTTCTATGCAATTACTACATGGTAGCAGTTCTTATGCTGATCCTGTTTTTGATAACAGGAATGTGCTCATCGCAAAACAGGAAGTAACACTTTCACAAAAAATAAAAATTGACGGTACAGTTCCTGCGCAATTAAAAGGAACACTGGTTTATGCAACAGGTGCTGCAGAAGAATTTTTACCAGCACAGGAATTTGCTTTTGATGTAAAGCTGCAAGGTGGTGTAGCGCAAACAGCACGCATCAAAATCAATTCCATTGATTTGAATAATACCGCAAGTGATTGTGGCGATGAAGGAACAGAAGGGAAAAGTTTGTGGGGTATTTTTCTTTTGGGGTTAGTGGGAGGTTTTATTGCATTGCTTACACCTTGCGTGTTTCCGTTAATTCCATTAACTGTTTCGTTCTTTACAAAACGTAGCGGAAGCAGGGCAAAAGGTATTCGCAATGCATTGCTGTACGGCTTCTTTATTTTTATCATTTACATTTTATTAAGTCTGCCGTTTCATTTGCTCGATCAAACAGATCCGGAGATACTCAATAATATTTCAACCAACGTTTGGCTTAACATTATCTTCTTCGTCATTTTCGTGGTGTTTGCCATTTCGTTCTTTGGTTATTTTGAAATTACACTGCCCGGCAATTTTGCTAACAGAGCCGATTCAAAAGCAAGCGTTGGAAGTACGCTGGGTATTTTCTTTATGGCATTAACGCTGGCTATTGTTTCGTTCTCCTGTACCGGTCCTATATTAGGATCATTATTGGCAGGAGCGTTGACAAAAGATGGCGGCGCCATTCAATTAAGTTTTGGAATGGGTGGATTTGGATTAGGA
>JAKFCI010000127.1:0-7170 GCA_036676725.1 Chitinophagaceae bacterium | reverse complement strand
AGCCTTTCTATGTGTAATGTTGATCCAAAATGAGCTGATGATATAATTACTCACGTAAACGGGTAAATGCAGTTATCAAGACTTTTTAGTTCAATGATCATTACAAAAACATTCCGCCTGATGCTTCAATGCGTTGTGCATTGATCCAGCGGGCATCTTCCGAGCCGTATTAACGAATGATCTTAAATGCAAAATGCCCGTTACCTGTAGCCTGCCAGGTACGCAACCAGATTGGTAACAACATTTCAGTTCCCCTTGCGGTGCTGATGTCGCCGAGGTCAATGATATCGCTCCAGCCGAATTGGTTTAAAATTTTTATTACTTCTGCTTTTGCTTCTTTATTATTTCCACTGATGAACATAGTAGGATCTCCACCACTTTTTTTGGCATCAACCATTACTTCACAGTTCACAATGTTCAGAGTTTTTACAACATTTGCCTGCGGCAGAAGTTTTTGAATTTCTTCACCCAACGAATTTGTATTGCTGTACTCAGGAATTAATGAAGGTGGCATGCCTTTAGAAAAGTCAAGCGGGTTGGCAATATCGATCACCGTTTTACCATTAAAGTTGTCAATGCCCGCCATTTTTATTGCTTCCAATGCAATGTCTCCTTTAGTGCAATTAAAAATAATATCGCCAAATGCAGCTGCATCGGCAAAAGTACCCGCAGAAGCTTTGTTGCCATTTGCAGCTACCCAGGCCGCCGCTTTTTCATTATTTGCTGAGCGACTGCCCATCTTCACTTCGTATCCTAATTGAATTAATTTGGCACCAATGGTGTTGCCTACCATACCGGTTCCTAATACTGCTATTTTTTTCATTTGTGTTTGTTTTATTTGTTTGGAGAAATTAATTTTGATGACTTATTATAGTTACTATACTGTTTACAGTAGCAAAACTAAGTATAGTTAGCTACCTTTGCAATAGCTGTCAAACATGACAGTAGTACACTTTTTAAAATAATTAACGACTGATGATCATCAAGGATAAAGAATATGTTTTTGAACTGCAGGGTGACCGCTTTCACTGTGCAATGGATGTCACCATGAATTTTATTGGCGGTAAATGGAAGACGGTCGTGCTTTGGTACCTCAAAAATAAAACCTTGCGTTTTGGCGAATTGAAAAAGCAGGTACCTGATATTACAGAAAAGATGCTGAGCCTTCAGTTAAAGGCCTTGGAAGAAGATGGTTTGGTAAAACGTGAAGTTTATGCAGAAGTTCCCTTGCGTGTAGAATATTCCCTGACACCCTTCGGTAAATCTTTAGTACCGGTGCTTGATGCCATAGCCAAATGGGGCCGGAATTTAGCAGAGACAAAGGGTAAACTGGTGGAAGTTAAAAAAACAAAGCGCAAACAAGTATCGTAAGAATGTTACATTAAGTCAACACACGAATTATCATTGCTACATCACCTACTTTATTTTTTTAATCGCCATATTTCTAAAATAATGTGCTGCTCCCGGTCGCCACGACCCTGACATATCAAACTCGGCAACCGTAGGCGAATAAGGTGCAGACCAGTGCGCCTGCAAACCGATCATACCTTCTGTTGCACCTGCAGTAAAATCGTTTTTAGGTTGTATTACATCCCACATTTGCACCCCGTTGATCCACAAAGTAATGCGTGGCACTGCTCCTTCCATCCTGATGCGAAAAGCGTTCCAGTCATTAGCTTTCCACACGCTGGCTTTCGCGGTTGCTTCTGCACTTTTACTAATGGGCAGCATTTCGCCAAACAAGGAACCTGTGCCTCCGGGTTCAGACAACTCTACCTGGTAGGCCTGGCCGCTTTCGGTTGATCGCAAAAAAATACCACCATTACAAAAGGAATCGATCTTTACTTCAACATACAATTCAAAGTCTTTATATTTTTTGTTTGATAACAACACACCACCTTGTCCATAGGGGTTTTGGCGTGCTACGATGGTTTTGTTTTGAACAGAAAAATCAGGAGTTGTTCCCTGGTGTGTTGTGCGGCTAATGTGCCAGCCTTTAAGTGTGTTTCCTTTTAATAAAGGTTTGAAACCTTTTGGAACTGCACCAGTTTGTGCAGCACATGAAATAAGGATCAATAAAAAGAAAAGGAGAACAGGTAATTTTTTAAACATGTATCAACTGATTAATAAACAGGTTATTTATTGTACTTCCATCACAACACGAAAACCAACATCCCACCCATTTCCAGGACCAGCAGCATGGGTCATATAGGTTGCGTTTTTTACATCGCCAACAAAGGAAGCACCTTTTAGAACATGTTGCCGGCCACGGTTTGGCGGTATGGGATCGGCAAATATTTTTTCATTGTAATAATCCTGCACCCACTCCCATACGTTGCCTAGCATATCATACAAGCCCCAGGCATTTGGCTGTTTTCCTCCAATTGCATTTGTTGTGCGGGTTCCTATTTGTGCCTGTTGCCTGATTTGTGCCCAAGGAATATCATCGGTTGCGCCGGCTCTTGCTGCATACTCCCATTCAAATTCAGTTGGTAAACGGTATTTAGTTTTTCCACCTTCCATGCGATTCAATTTCCTGATAAACTTTTGGGCATCTTTCCAGCTAACATTTTCTACGGGATGAAGTTTTGAATCATCATTCATTTTATTTCCCTGGAAAACAGCAGGATTACTGCCCATTACTTTTTGCCATTGTTCCTGTGTCACTTCATACTGGCCGATGTAAAATGGTTGTTGTATTACAAATTGAAAACCTTGCCTTGCATCTCTCTTGGCCATTTCTTCTGCAAGTTTATATTCCGCTGCATTGTAACCTCTTTCTTCATCGTCCCTGTTTTTAGTAACAGGCGGTTTTGGGTAAGGTGGTTGAAACTTTCCAACTACAAATGACCCTGGTTTAATAAGTACCAATTTCATTCCTATTGAATTGGTGTACACCGAATCCTGGGCATTTATTTGATGTGCCATAAACACCAGCAAACAAAAGAATAAAACGATTTTTAATTTCCTGCTTTTGATCATCTTTATAATTAGTAGGGCTTAATTATGTTATTGTTTTTTTGTTGCGGCTTCTTTCTTTTCTGCTTCACCCCAGTTTGTTCTTTCTGCCCGGCCTAGTTTAAATATTTCAAGCACCTGCAAGGTGAAAGGTTCATTCATCTTAGGTGTATTGGCACGAACCGTTTTTACTTCTTCTGTCGTTACTACTGAAGATTTGTTGTTCAACTCGCTGCTGTTGCGTACATAGCTTAGCACCGAAGCCATCCATTCATCGTCATTGCCGCCCATTGGTGGCATAATGTCGTTATAAGTTTTGCCATCGACAGGTCCTTGTAATCCATACATTAATAATTGAATCAAAGCAATCTTATCGCCCTGTACACGCGGCGAACCTGCAAGCGGCGGTGCAGGCATAGGTTTTCCGCCAATCAAAATTCCTTTGCCATCGGCCCCATGACAGGAAGCGCATAACTGCTGGTAGATGGTTGCGCCCTTTGTAACAAGTTTGCGGTCAGCTGCACTCAGGTTGCGAGTTCGCTCCTGTTCTGCTTTTAATACTTTTTGTTTTTCAGTGAACGTGGTAAAGGAATATTGCATCAACTGGTTGTCTTTGTTAGCTGCCAGCAATTCTTTTACGATGGTTTGTGCACGGGATGATTTGTTGTTACGTAATGAAAGGGAAAGTTGAATGCGCACATCTGCACTTGGATCATCTTTTAATGCAGCAAGTTTTTCTATTAACTGCACATCATTTTTTTGAATGAACATTTCACTGATCCAGACTGCTGCTTTTCTTACCTGTGCATCTTTATCTTCAAAAGCACGGTAAAGTGTTTCTTTATCTATTGCACCTAATCCTTCCAAAGTCCATAATGCATGTATCCTTGCCAAATGGCTTGGTGATTTTTCGAGCGATGCTTTACCACCTGTTGCTATTTCCTTTAATGCAGGAACAACGGAAAGGTCGTTGCGTACGATCATCATTTGTTGTGCATTATCCCGCCACCACCCGTTCGGGTGATCGAGGTAGGTCACCAATTTGCCTGCAGGTTCATTGAGCATATTGGGCTTGCGGAAGTCCCTTTTAAAATCATCGTGCACAACACGGTAGATGCGACCCATGCCCCTGTTTTTGTACAACTTTTTTTCAGCAATTATTTTTCCGAGGTAAGAGTCTGGTTTGGTCCATTCGCTTTCCTGTATAATGCCATGATACATATCAACAATATAAAAACAACCATCAGGACCGGTGTAGGTATTCATGGGCCGGAAGTTCATATCGGCTGAAGCCAGCCAGTCTTGCTGCTGGTAAGCATCTTCAATAAAAATTTTTCCATTGACGTTTTTTACTTTGCCTCTTTTAATGATCCTGCCTACAGGTTCAGGAATAAAATAATCTCCCAGCATATCTTGTGGCAGTCTATCGCCACGAAAAATATATTGCCCGCAACCTGCTGTAAACTCTTTTAATGTATTGTCTTCGGGCCTCAAGGCATCACGTCCACCTTGTGCATCCAGGGTTCCGATGATTGGCCAAGGCATGGTAAATTCTTTTGTATACTGGTCGTTGAAGTTCAATGCGCCATAGGCAGGCATTTGCTGTATCTGCACTGCAGGCAAGCCGGGCCCGGCTTCTGAATAAAACAAGCGTCCATAATTATCACTTGTCATGCCCCATTGCCCGATCATATTATCTACCATGGTATCTGCTGTGAGCATACCATTTATGTATTTGTAACGAAGGTTGTCCCGCGTCGGGTAGATCCAGTTATCCAAATTCCACATCAGGCCGCCATTCTGGTGCTCCAGGTTGCGTACATCCAATACATCGTTTTTAAAAACCATTTTCTTTTCATCTGCTTTACCATCTCCATTCGTATCACGGTAGCTCCAAATGTGTTGAATATTGGTAACACCTACTAATAACTGGTCACCCACGGGCAATATTACACGGGGCAATACAAGGCTGTCGATGAACACCGACATCTTATCCATCTTGCCATCACCATCAGTATCCTCCAAAAGTTTTATTCGGCTGGTTGGTTCAAACTCCCCGGTTGCATTTGCGTCTTTCATGTACGTATTCATTTCTGCTACATACATCCTGCCATTGCCATCCCATGCTATTGCTACAGGTTCCTGCACCATTGGCTCGCTGGCTACCAGTTCTATACGATAACCCGGTGGTAACTGAAACTTCTTTAAGCTTTCTTGCGGCGATAAAGGAGTAACCGGGGGATTGGTATCAACCACTACTCTTTTAAAACTTTGTTGCAGGGAAGGTGTATCGTTATTATTACAAGCAAATAATAGTAAAACAACAGCAATACTGTTAATGGAGAATAATGCCTTTTTAATTAATGAAGTTTTTGTAATGGAACAATACATAATTGGGTGATGAATAATTTTCTTTTTTAAGAGTGGAAAGTTCTTAAAATATGCTCAAAGTAATTCTATTTTGAAAACAGCAATTAGAATTAAAATGTTTGCGTTATCAATTTAGGTAAGCAAGAAAGAGAAAAAAGGGATCTGCAAGAAAATGTTAGAAAAATAAAGTTTGAAGAATCGCAAGATTAATTTCAGCAGAAATTAATTTATTAGAAAGCATTTTGTTAGCATTAAGGAGGTCAATAATAAAAAAAGCCGGTTAACACCGGCTTTTTTTTAAAAAGTTGATACCATTTACGAATGTGAGTTGTAAACCCGCTCTCATATTTGCTTTCTGCGGAGAGCGAGGGATTCGAACCCCCGGACCTGTAACAGTCAACAGTTTTCAAGACTGCCGCAATCGACCACTCTGCCAGCTCTCCGGCGCAAAAGTAAGTGTGCAGCATTAATCAACAAAATCATTTTATTTTTTTTCTGAAATACTTTCTTTTTCTTTTATCAATACCAGGTTTTCCAAATCAACCTGCATGGGTAATAATCCAATCTTTACAACCGCTCTTTTACCCCGCAATTCCAATACTTCACCCACCTGGAAGTTCTTTTTCATCTTCACCTTAGCCCCTACTTTTATCTCGCCTTTGAGTTCTTCGTATTTTGTATCGAGTTGTTTTTGTTTTTTGCTTACCACTTTTTTCTCGTCCTTTTTAAACAATAGCGCCGACATTTCACGGATCACTTTAGTTTTGTCTTCCGATTTTTTCCAGTCAATGACCATTTGACGAAGCTTACGCTCCATATCTTTTAAATACGCAAGTCGTTCCTCTGTTATCTTATTTTGTTCTTTTAATATTTCAACTTGTTGACGGTGTTTTTCCTTGTCTATGACGGTTTCCATCTCCTTTTTTAAACGGTCGTTTTCCTTCAACAGTTTTTGCAGTTCAATTTCTTTTCCTTCAACACGACGTAAGTCTTGTTCTGTGCGGTTCAATAATTTATCCAATTGAAAATGATCTTCATTAACCAGGCTTCTTGCTCTTTCAATTAAACGTTTATCCAATCCAATACGTTCTGCAATAGAAAATGTATACGAACTTCCGGGCTTACCAATGATCAATTTATATTGCGGCATCAGGTTCTTTTCATCAAATGCCATGGCGCCATTAATAATGCCAGCGGTTTTATTGGCCATTACTTTTAAATTGAGGTAGTGCGTTGTAACAATACCATAGGCATGTTTACGGGCCAGTTCTTCCAATATAACTTCTGCAAAAGCACCTCCTAAATTCGGGTCACTGCCACTACCTAATTCATCAATAAAAAATAAAGTTTTGCCATTGGCTGTTTCCATGAATTCTTTCATGCTTAACAAATGGCTGCTGTAGGTGCTTAATTCAAATTCCAGGCTTTGCGTGTCACCAATGTGAATCATTAGTTGTTTAAAAATGCCAAACTGCGACGAGGGATGCACAGGCACTAAAAGCCCACTTTGCACCATCATTTGAAGTAGACCAACTGTTTTTAAAGTCACTGTTTTACCGCCTGCATTCGGACCACTTATGACAAGTATTCTTTTGTTTTCATCAAGCGTTAGGTTAACAGGTATGGTTGATTTGCCGGAGCGTAAATTGTATAAATACAATAATGGATGGTAGGCATTCACCAAATGCACCAGTGCCTTGTCGGCAACAACCGGGAATTCAGCATTGATGGTAATTGCAAATTGGGCCTTTGCTTGTATAAAGTCATATTCACCCACAACTACATGGTAGGTTGTAAGTAAAGGCGCATAAACAGATAAGCGTTGCGTTAGCTCTTTTAAAA
>JAKFCI010000126.1:0-5692 GCA_036676725.1 Chitinophagaceae bacterium | reverse complement strand
GGAGGCCTTAAAAAAAGCCCACCCCTACGAAGAAGTTGCTTATGACATTTTTACGATGGAAAATATTCATAATGGAATAGGAAGCGGCGTAATTGGTGAATTAGAAATCCCGTTAACAGAGGAAGACCTATTGCAAAAGTTGAAAACAGCGTTTAAAACCGGTGTGATCCGGCATACGCCATTACGCGGTAAGGAGGTAAAAAAAGTGGCCTTGTGTGGGGGTGCGGGGGCTTTTTTAATTGGCAAAGCGGGTAGCCAGGGCGCCGACTTTTACATAACCGGCGATGTGAAATACCATGAATTTTTTGATGCAGAGGGGAAAATGGTGATTGCCGATATTGGACATTATGAAAGCGAGCAGTTTACGGTAGACTTATTACATGACCTCATAGTTGAAAAATTCCCTACCTTTGCCGTCCTTAAAACAAGCGTGAATACAAATCCGGTGCAGTATTTCGTTTAAAGGTGGGATTGTCAAAAGGAATTAATTACATGATTACCAATATATAATTACAACGTTTTGTTGAATAGAATTGGGAACGTACAAGGGAGTGACACAACAGGCGATGCCATGAAATACAAAAGCCGGAACAAACCTGAATTGAACATCTTAAATCTGCAATAAATACATGGCAAACGTTAAAGAATATTCGGTAGAAGAAAAACTGAGTTCACTCGTAAATCTTCAAAAAGTTGATTCTAAACTTGATGAGATCCGCATTTTAAAAGGCGAACTTCCAATGGAAGTGGCTGATCTTGAAGACGAGATACAGGGTTTACATGCACGCCAGATGCGTATTGAAGAAGAAATTAATGGCATTACTGAGTTTATAGCTCAGAAAAAAGAGGCCATTAAAGAAGCAGAAGCTTTGGTTAAGAAATATGAGAAGGACAGCGAGAACGTAAAGAACAACCGTGAGTTTGAAGCGATCAACAAGGAAACTGAAATGCAACAGCTTGAAATAAAGCTTTGCGAGAAACATATTAAAGACGCAAACGAAGAAGTGGCTGAAAAAGTAGTTGCTTTGGATAAAGCCAAGAAAGCCATCGCCAACAAAGAAGGTGTATTAAGCACAAAAAAAGGCGAGTTGGAAAAAATTATTGCTACAACAGAAAAGGAAGAAAAGCAATACAATAAATCAGCTGACGAAGCCCGCAGCCATGTTGACGAACGTTTATTAACCAGCTACATTAAAATTCGTAAAAACTACCGCAATGGTTTAGCCGTTGTGCCGGTGGAGCGTGATGCTTGTGGCGGTTGCTTTTATTCTATTCCACCGCAAAAGCAAAGCGAAATTAAACAGCGCAAAAAAGTTATGGTTTGCGAAAACTGTGGCCGTATTTTGGTTGACAGTGAATTGGTAGATTCTGTTGAGATCAAATAATCATTTTAAAATATTGATAAAAGCCCTCGCAATTGCGGGGGCTTTTTTATGGAAAACAAATAGCTAAAAAATTTAGTCAAAAATAATATTATACAGGATAGATTTCGTTTACTTTGTCCCTCCGTTATGCTGAGCAAATTATCCATACAGAACTACGCCATTATTGATGATTTAACCATTGATTTTTCCGGCAATTTGAATATTATAACTGGTGAAACCGGTGCCGGTAAATCTATTTTAGTTGGTGCGTTGGGTTTAATATTAGGACAGAGAGCAGATAGCAGTGTATTGATGAACCGTGAAAAGAAATGTATTGTTGAAGGCGTTTTTGGAAAAGAAAAAGATGATGATATTGTAAACTTTTTAAAAGCACATGAACTTGATGTGCAGGATGAACTGGTTGTTCGCAGGGAAATAGCACCAAACGGGAAATCACGGGCATTTATAAACGATACGCCAGTAAACCTGGGACAGTTAAATGGTTTAAGCAGTTTGCTGGTCGATCTGCACCAGCAATTTGACACCTTGGAACTTGGTGAAAGCGATTTTCAACGCGAAGTACTTGATGCCTTAGCCGGTAATTCTGCACTCTTAAAAAAATACACACAAACCTTTCTGCAATCGCAACAAATTAAATTAAGGTTAGAAGAATTAAAATCTGCCAAGGAGCAATTCGCTAAAGAATATGATTATCATCAATTTCAATTTAACGAATTGGAAGAAGCAGGTTTTAAAGAAAATGAGTTGGAAGACCTGGATGCAGAATTGAAAATGCTTTCAAATGCAGAAGGAATAAAAACCGCATTGGTTAAAACCTATTACGAACTGGAAGAAAGAGATGAACCCATTGTTCGCCAGTTAAAAAGTTTAATTACTGCCTTACAAAATTTTAGTGAATTACATCCTGGAATTCCGGCCCTGGTTTCCAGGCTGGAATCTACATACATAGAATTGCAGGACATTGCAGGGGAAGCAGAAGGTCTAGGGAATCATATACATGCTGACGCAGCAAGCATTGAAAAGATCAATGAACGCATTTCAACCGGGTACAGGCTCTTAAAAAAGCATGGCGTTAAAACAACCGCAGAATTGCTTGACATAAAATCAGCATTGAACGAAAAACTGCTGGCCGTTTTAAATATTGATGAAGAAATTGAACAAGCTGAAAAAGCTTACGCTGAAATAATTACAGCCGCAGAAAATGCTGCGGCTAAAATTTCAGCGCTAAGAAAAGCTCAAATAAAACCTTTAGAACAACAGGTGAATAAAATGCTGGCGCAGGTAGGTATGCCCAATGCACGCATACAGGTTTCCATTCAGCAAACCAGTTTAAGTGCTACGGGTTTTGACAAGATCGAATTTTTATTTGATGCAAATAAAAGCGGACATTTTCAACCTTTGCGTAAAGTAGCAAGTGGTGGCGAATTAAGCCGTTTGATGCTTTGTATAAAATCCCTCGTTGCAAAATCTATGAATTTGCCAACGCTGATTTTTGATGAAATTGACACCGGCATATCAGGCGAAGCCGCAAAACAAGTTGGTGTCATTATGAAGGAACTGGCCGGGGCAAGGCAATTGATATCGATTACACACCAGCCCCAAATAGCAGGAAAGGCAGATGCCCACTTTTTTGTTTATAAAGCCATTAAAGGAAATACCGTTACTACCGGTGTGCGCCAGTTGAATACGGATGAACGTATTGTTGCCATTGCAAAAATGTTAAGTGGCGAAAAACCTACAGCAGCCGCTTTGGAAAATGCCCGTGAAATGGTTATGAATTGATAGAAAAATGTTGCATTTTGATTGTTTTAAACAATTCGTAGACAAGGATGTGACTTCAGTATTTATTTTGAAACTTTTCTTGTTCTAATTATTTCAAATAGTTCAGTATAGAAATAATAGTTTTCTTTGCCGTCAGGTTTTCATTCCAAAATTTTTAAATTGAATATTTTTCAAATTATTTTTTATGTCCAATAACTTATTAGCAGGAAAGAGAGGAATTATTTTCGGAGCCTTAGATGAAAAATCTATTGCATGGAAAACAGCCATTAAATGCCATGAGCAAGGTGCGCAGATAGTATTAACCAATGCGCCTGTAGCACTTAGAATGGGTGAAATTAATAAGTTAGCAGAAGCCATAAATGCTCCTGTAATTGGGGCAGATGTGACCAATATGGAGGACCTTAAAAAATTGTTTGAAGAAGCGCAGGCACATTTTGGCGGCAAAATCGATTTCATTTTGCATTCAATTGGTATGAGCCTGAATGTTCGTAAAGGAAAACATTACACAGAAATGAATTACGAATGGAATTTAAAAACACTGGATATTTCTGCCATTAGTTTACACAAAGTGTTACGTACTGCGTGGGATATGGATGCATTAAGCGAATGGGGAAGTGTAGTTGCATTAACTTATATAGCTGCGCAAAGAGTATTTCCTGACTATAATGAAATGGCTGACGCAAAAGCCTTACTGGAAAGCATTACAAGAAGTTTTGGCTACCAGTATGGTGTAAAAAATAAAGTAAGAGTAAATACCATTTCCCAATCACCCACCAGAACAACCGCAGGCAGTGGTGTAAAAGGATTTGATGGTTTTATTGATTACGCAGAAAAAATGAGCCCGCTTGGTAATGCCACTGCAGAAGACTGCGCTAATTATTGCACATTTATGTTTAGCGATCTTTCGCGTTACATCACCATGCAAAATTTATTTCATGATGGCGGATTTAGTTACACCGGTGTAACTGCTGCTGTAATTGAGCAAATGGAGAAAAAATAAAACAACTTCATCTCAAACAATAATTTATTAAAAAGCCTCCTTAAGGAGGCTTTAATATTTATCATTTATAGCAATTAATATTCATCTTCATTAAACATGAAGTCTTCCTGGGATGGATAATCTGGCCAGATGTCTTCTATACTTTCATACACTTCACCTTCGTCTTCAAGTTCCTGAAGATTTTCCACAACTTCAATGGGTGCGCCGGAGCGGATAGAGTAATCGATCAATTCATCTTTGGTGGCTGGCCAAGGTGCTTCTTCAAGATACGAGGCTAATTCAAGTGTCCAAAACATTTGCTAACGTATTTATAGTAACGAAAATTTAAACGATCAAGGAATAATTTCTATGCCAAAATTGGCAAATAAAATGCGCCTAAAATTTCCGCAAATGTAGGGTTATTAACGAATTTTCCAAATGAAGGATTTTTTTTATAGGTGTTTCGCTTCAGAAACACTTTTTTGTGCGGTATTGTTTGCAGATATTTGAACCTTACCGGTTGATACAATGGCAATTTTAAGTGCAAAAAATATACATAGAAAGTTTGGAGTTGTTGAAGTTTTAAAAGGAGTTGATATTTCTATTCAAAAAGGAGAGATCGTTAGTATTGTTGGTTCCTCGGGTGCCGGCAAAAGTACCTTGCTGCATATTTTAGGAACGCTGGATAAACCTGATGCGGGCGAAGTTTTTTTAAATAATATTAAGGTTACTTCTCTTTCCGGGAAAAAATTAGCGCAATTCCGTAATAAACATATTGGTTTTGTTTTCCAGTTTCATCATTTATTGCCGGAATTTTCTGCCATCGAAAATGTTTGCATCCCTGGCTGGATCGCCGGTACAAAAAAAGCCGTTGTTAAAGACAGGGCATCTAAACTTCTTGGCTTATTGGGTTTGAAAGATAGAATGGAACACAAGCCTAACACCCTTTCCGGCGGCGAACAACAAAGAGTTGCTGTTGCCCGGGCTTTGATCAATAACCCTGATGTTGTTTTTGCTGACGAACCTACAGGTAACCTGGATTCTGCCAATGCCAAAGAATTACACAACCTGTTTTTCGATCTTCGTAAAAACTTTGATCAAACCTTTTTAATTGTAACGCACAACGAAGAACTGGCGCAGCTAAGCGACCGCATCGTTAATATGAAAGATGGTAAAATTATTGAATAGGAATTCAACCTCTTTTTTCTGCGATCTAATTATTAAGCAAGCTGAATAAAACCTATCTACACCCGGGCCTTCCATTGAATTTCTTCTGCCTTATTTAAATAGCCAATGTAACGGGCTGTTACAAATAAATAATCGCTCAAACGGTTTAGGTATTTAGTTACCAGGTCTTCCACTACCATATTTTCATCCTTCATGCTAACACAAATACGTTCTGCACGCCGGCAAACACATCGTGCTACATGCGCAAATGATACAGCCGTATTTCCGCCAGGTAAAATAAAAGACCGCATTGGTTGCAGGCTTTCATTCATCCGGTCCATTTCTTTTTCTAAAAAAACCACGTCCTGCTCATGCAAGT
>JAKFCI010000125.1:0-5850 GCA_036676725.1 Chitinophagaceae bacterium | reverse complement strand
ATATTAATCAACCGTAGTGGTAGTGTGAAGCTTCGGTATTCCAAATATCCAACCTGCACAAAGCCTGGAAACGTTAGCGGTCATTGTAGAGCGACATCGAACAAACTTGAATAAAAATAAGTGATATGTACAAATCAAAAATACTTGGATTAAGAACTACAATTTATAAAGTTGGCGACATTGAAAATGCCAAAAAATGGTATGCAAATGTTTTCAAGACAGAGCCATATTTTGACCAACCTTTTTATGTAGGTTTTAATATTGGTGGTTATGAACTCGGACTTCAACCCGAAGAGACCCCATCGACTGACAAAACAGAAAGCGTTGTAACTTATTGGGGCGTAGAAGACATTCAATTTGTTTACAACAACTTCATAGAAGCAGGAGCAACAGAAAACGAAAAACCCTACAATGTTGGTGGCGAGCTAATGACAGCAACTGTTAAAGACGTTTGGGGCAATATAATTGGTTTTATTTATAATCCAGAGTTCAAATTAAAGTAATATATAGATGGCATCAGAGCAGAAATTTGTAGATTTTATTACTGACCAGATTGGATTTCCTGGAAACCTAACCAGCAAAAAAATGTTTGGTGAGTTTGCACTGTATTTCGGCAACAAAATGTTTGGTCTTATTTGCGACAATAAATTATTTATTAAGCCCACTCAAGCGGGAAGAGAATATATAAAAAACGTTGTGGAAGCATCGCCATATCCGGGAGCAAAACCAAGTTTCCTCATTGAAGAAAAACTCGACGATAGAGAATGGTTGAGGAAATTAGTGAAAATTACAGTTAATGAATTACCGGAACCAAAACTTAAAAAAAGTAAAGTCAAAGGCAAAAAATAGAATCTCGCCGGCCCGGGTCTGGCCTTAGCCGACCCCGGGAGTTAAAATCTCCCAGTCGATACCTGGCGCAGCACGTTGGCTAGCTATCGAATCATTGCAATGCGAAGAGATTGGTTTCGTTGATCTTTGCCAAAGCGGATTGTACTAACAACAATACAAAAAGTTGAACGTTAAATTATTGGTTTTCAATTTTTAGATTTTAGATAAACGGTATTTTGTATCATATATATTTGTGTTGCCTGCAAGTGAAACAATCTTCCAGATGATTCGGTTAGAGAAGTTCGACCATACCGGCTACGATACATTAATCTCTTGGGTTGACAGCGCAGAGGTGCTCATGCAGTTTGCCGGACCGGCATTTACTTTCCCATTGACAAGAGAGCAGCTCGACAAGTCCTTGAGTGACCCAAACAGACTTGCTTTTAGAGTAGTAGACCGAAATAATGAAAAAATTATCGGACACGCAGAAATCTATGCAACTAAGGAAAGTGTTTATCTGGGAAGAATCATAATCGGCGACCCGCAGACAAGGGGAAAGGGTTTGGGCGGGCAAATTGTTTCTTCCCTGCTGGAGTATGCCTTTGACGTGTTAGAACGAAATGAAGTGCAGCTCAATGTTTTTGACTGGAACCTGGGTGCCATTAAGTGCTATGAAAAGGTTGGCTTTTGTATCAATCCCGACAAGAAAGCAGAGCGAATTATAAATGGGCAATCTTGGATTGCACTGAACATGACCATTGACAAACAGAAATGGATACGCTTGCAGCCGGTTTCGAAAACTTCACAGTAAGACAACCTGCAGGCAACATGGGTTTGCCAATATACCGGCAGATGAACATATGCTGAACAAAAGAATTCTATTAATCTTATGCACTTAATTTAAGCTGACGGAATACTAATGCCGGTACATCGGCAAGCCCTAATCCGTTGCCTGCCATATTATTGGAGCATGAAAATCCTAACAATACTCATATTGACAATACTTTCTTTTCAAATCTGCTTTAGTCAGACGGTGGACACTATTAGGGTATATGACTATCTTAAACCCGGTGACAAATGGAAAATGAAAATAAAGAGTGATAAATCGTTTGCATTGTACACAAATAATCTTTTCTCAAAAGACGAGATCACGTCAACTGGTACATGCAAAATTGGCGACACAACAATTCAATTTCTTTGCGACACTTCAAAGCTTAAAAACAAATACTTAACGAAAGAGAAGTTAAGACAGTTTTCCAACATCCCATTTATTCTTTGCGGTGACACATTTTTTAAACAACATAATTTCTTTATTCCCCGAAATATCAACTACGAGCCAGAAGATAGTGTGATAATGCCAGCAGGTATTTATGCAAGGTATTATCGTGGCGACGGCTTTGGGAGTAAAATCATTGAGTTAAAGGAAGACGGGACTTACACTTTTTCCGACAACTCATGTATGGCACGTTTCAAGGAAGAAGGTACATGGACACTTAATAATGACATACTAACTTTCATGCCGAATGAAGACAAATGGTCAATGCTTGAGTGGGTTACTAAAGACAGAAAACTTTTTGTGACAGAAAATCATTTAGTAGGAAAGAAAGTTTCAAAGACTGTCACGCAGACAAAGAATACAATTGTGACAGAAACTTTTTACTATTTATCGAAAGAGCCAAAGTATTTAAACGACTAAATGCGGCAGGCAACTTTGGGTTTTATGCCAAGTTGGGCACGACTAGCAAATATCGGCTAATTGCAAATCCAGGCTGTGGTTCGGGCTGGAAAAACAACTTTCAATTTTAGTTCTTAAATTCAACTTTATATTTTCAATCAGCAATGGTTATCGGCAGACGGAATATTAATTCCCAACCTGCATGAGCTCTTCTCGTTGGCCGTAACTGTATTGAAACACCCTAAACATCAAAGTTTATATACAGATTAAAATGACAACACAAGAAATTTTAAACAGTTTAGGACAATTCTCAAACTTTGACGCAGAACTTTTTGAAAAACATTCTGCAAGTAGAACACTTAACAAAAACGAAGTGTTACTAAACGAAGGAGAAGTTTGTAAATCATTTTACTTTATTTTATCAGGTTCATTTTCACAATTTCAAACTCACGACATAGGCGAAGTAATTATTGATTTGCATTTACACAGGGAATGGATGTTTAACCAACAAAGTCTTACAGAACAAACGCCTTCAAACACAACAATCAAAGCTTTTTCAAAATCAGAAATCATTGAGTTGAGTTTAAATAGCTTTCATTGCCTTTGTTCAAAATCACAATCATTTCTACAATTTGGAAAAATCCTTAATCAATCATCAAACAGAGTTTTCATATTTGACAACTCACTTAAACCAAACGAAAAATACAGCTACATAAACAAAGCTAAACCTGAATTGACAAAAGTGTTTCCTATTAAAATGATTGCATCATATTTAAAAATTGCACCTGAACCTTTAAGCAGAGTGAGAGCTTCTTATTGAATTTACTGATTTTAATCAAGTGGACTTTTGTAAACTAATAGCAATCTTTGCCAAAAATATTATTATGCTGACAACGATTATTCCAAAACTGCCAATGCGTAGCAAGGCTGCAACAAAAGACTTTTATATTAAACAATTAGGTTTTACCGACATTGGTAGTGCAGACTTTGAAGGCTATTTGTTAGTAAAAAAAGAGAATGTTGAAATTCATTTTTTTGAGTTCCAAGGGCTTGACCCAAAAGAAAACTATGGACAGGTTTATATTCGTTGCAATGACATTGAAACTGTTTATAAGTCAATGTTAGACACCAATAATAGCATACATCCAGCAGGACACTTACAAACAAAACCTTGGGGGCAAAAAGAATTTGCAATGCTTGACCCAGACAACAACTTACTTACTTTCGGACAAAGCATTTAGGGCGACATAGAACGGCGGCCAACATGGGGTTTGCTGCATTTGGGCCACAAATTCCAATGCGCAAGCCATTGCAGAAATGAATAAAGCGGTAATGGAGATGGCTGAAAATAGTATGCAACAAATTGATTATTCAAAAGGGATTGTTCAAAAATCATTCTTTAAGCGTGTCATGAATTTCGGTTTTCAAAACAGAACAACATTGCTGGAGGTGGAAACGATCAAATAGGCGCCGTCTGTAGCTTCGGGCCTGGCCTTTGCTCGCAACGGAGATAGTTGTGTTAGCAGCTAATAAACACACCCAATTATGCATCAATTTTCGAACGACAATTCACCTGTTGAAATGGAACTATTGTCCGGGCATTTACTGTTTGCAGATCCATTATATTTCCAGCATATGATCAATAATTATTACGGGATTGATACGTCGGGTATTGATGGCAAGAGAGAACTTGTAATAGTTTTTGAAGAAACATTTTTCCCGCATGGCGGTGCTGTATTGTTGGGCTATAAAAAAGTGGCAAAAAACACAGACACATATTTGTTTGAACCGGCAAGAATAAAAAAGTGGAAGACCGATGACGGGCAACAGCTTGCACTTGCACAACAAAAGCAAATAACAACATTTGGAATCGACACCGCATCATTTCTAATTATTGACGTTGACAATTTGGAGAAGTTCATGAGCATCTTTTCCTATGATAGTTTGATTGATGCATATTTAGAAAATCAACTTGACAAATATTTTGAAACAACAAATAAGCAAATAGCAAATAAAGCATGGGCATACGTAATTAGCAGAGGCGTTGACAGTGGAGATGTATTTGACAGCAACGGTTTGTATATTGTAGAGTAAAAACACTTACAAGGCAGGTTTAAAAGATTTTTAACCTACTGGCGAATAAAATCCTGGAACGCATGCGAAACATTATTCTACTCTTTATCTTATCTTTTCTTTCAGGTGCAGCAACACAAAACGATGATGAACAGGCCATGCAGCTCGAGATCAAAGAATATGCACTTGCCAACGTTGATACCCTGGTCGACATTGGTTGCCAGGATGGGGAGTTTTCCAGGGAAATTGCACGGGCTTATCCAAACCTTTATTTACTACTCGAAGATTTAGAGAACTATAAGCTTTGCACAAAAGGCGGCACCAATTGCATGACCGTTAATACAAAAAAACAGGTAACAAAGAAATTTAAGAACAGTAAGAAATATCCAAACCTTGCGGGCAGGTATACATTCATTACCGGCGAAATTGATTCCATTCCTTTAGCCACCGCCGCATACAAAAGAATTTTATGCCGCCGCACCTTGCACGAGTTTACAGAGCGTACCAAAATGGTCAAAGAGTTGAAACGCATACTAAGCCATGATGGCACCTTAACCATTGTTGAACCCGAGCCGGCTTATCCCAACCAGCTCGATATTTTTTGCAACAAAAAATACATCCCCAAAAAAGAAATGCTGGAGATATTTAAAGACCTTCAGCTTCAAACAGTAAAAACCATCACCTACAGCAATGGTAAAATGAATATTTACAACTTTACAAAATAGAAACAGCAATGGGCGCTCTGCTGTTCTGGTCTTTTACCCAATCAATGTTTTTATTGCCTTAGAGCATTCTTCCTCACTGCTTCCTTCTTTTAATAATCGCATAGCTTTGCCCGTTAGTGTTTGGTATAGCTTTCGGTTTTTAATTCCGGCTGGTACATCTGCATAAATAGGCTTTACAATGCCCGATGCTCTGCCCATTAAATTTGCATACCGCATAGTGCCTGCAAATGCAGGATCTTCTTTTACCCGCTTGCCGGTAAGCGGGCTTTTTTGCCGGGCATAATACTTGCCTTCCATTTTGTAAAAGCAAATGCCGTCAATGGTGCCGGTAATGGGTTGGGGGCTTTCCTGTTTTGCCATGGCCACAAAATAAAAAAGGTTTTCTTCTTTCTATGACAAATGAGCATTTATAGCATTTATAGCGTTTTTGATCATTTGCCCTGCCTGGCATCTGGGGCCTTGCTGTATGGCAAAAGCCACTTTACTGGCAGGTTACGCCCTGTTAAAAGCGTTCAATACGTATTATCGCTCCACTTTCACCGCATTGGG
>JAKFCI010000124.1:0-7754 GCA_036676725.1 Chitinophagaceae bacterium | reverse complement strand
GTATACCTAATTTATTTATCTTAAATATAGTTTTATAGAGAGCTAATTCAAAGGGATAATTGGCTCTCTTAACTAATTAGCCAAAAACTAAAGGATTCATTATAGGGATAGAAGAAATGGAGATTGAAAATGACTAGTCTTCAGCAGCCCTATCAAATAAAGGGACATTATATTTAAACAACAGTGAGTATTGGTATTTCCATTTACCCTATGGATGGAACGAGCGGCGAAACGCTAATGAAATTTGCAGATCAAGCTTTATATTTAGCTAAAGAAACGAGAAACCAACTCAAATTTTATAGTTAGCTCAATCCGCCTGCACATATTCCTTCAATATGCTCTTCTCATGAAAAAGTGCTCAATAACTAGAAAATTGAACTATAACCCGAATAATGGAAAAATAAAAAAGTCCCTTAATCGGGTTTTTGTGTTTATTGAACTGAGGTCGGATTATTTCCAAGCATTGGAAGCATTGTTGTTAACGCTTTCATTATCGATTTATGGAGATTCATTGAATAAGTATTAAAAATTCTGGGTTTACTACATATATACTTACCAAAAGAGTTTAATACCAATTGTTTTAAATTGAAAAATGTATCTATGTTACTTATTAATTTCAGTCTTTTTTCGTTAGATTAAAATATTTAAAATACAAAAAATGCGAGGTAATTAAAGTGAATTTGTTAGAAGCCAAAGTTATCCAAACAAAGTTAGAAAAAGAAATATTTATTGATCAAAGCTCAAATATTGAAATAAAGATATTTCAATTTTTTCAATTTTACCATTAATTAAATAAAGAAAACAAAGACGATTTATCAAATCCGGCAAAAACGCCTTCTTCTTTAATTTGCACCGGCCAATGTTTTAAAAAATATCCTTCACCCGAAACATTGCGACCATTTTTCATGCAAAATTTATATCGGTGTAACGGGCATACAACGTTACCTAAAGCATCAATAAATCCATCTTTTAATATACCACTGGCATGTGGGCATTTTGGAGCAAACGCAAATAATTCACCATTCCACTTTCCTACGCAAATTTTTTTTCCATCTGCTGATACTTCAGCCAATCCATTGTTGCCAAATGGTATTTCGTTAATTGATTCGGCAATTTTGACCCATTGAATTTCTTTGGCCATGAACTTGTTTCTTTAATATAAAAATTCGCTTTTATAAGGATAGCGAATGCGGTATAACTCCCGAACCTTCTCTAAAATAGTATGGCGCAATTGTTCAATGTTGGTTCTTTCCAAAGCTGAAATGAAAATTGCATTGCCGCCGGTTTGTTCCTGCCAGCGTTCTTCCAGGTCATTCAATATTTCTTTTTTAGTTTCTTCTTCCAGCCATTCATCAAATGTATTTTTTGCATACAAATCCATTTTATTAAATATGGTAATGGTAGGCTTGTCGAAAGCTTTTAGATCCTGCAAGGTTTTATTTACAACGCCAATCTGGTCTTCGTAACTGGGGTGCGCAATGTCAACAACGTGTAATAAAATATCCGCCTCCCTTACTTCATCCAAAGTACTTTTAAAACTTTCTACCAGGTGATGCGGAAGTTTGCGAATAAAACCAACCGTATCGCTCAATAAAAATGGTGTTGTTTCGTAAACGATCTTACGTGTAGTGGTATCAAGGGTTGCAAACAATTTATTTTCAGCCAGCACTTCACTTTTGCTGAGCAAATTCATGATGGTTGATTTGCCCACATTGGTATAGCCAACTAAAGCCACTCTTATAAACTCACCACGATCTTTCCTTTGTGTAAAAGCTTGTTTGTCAATTTCGGCTAAGCGTTTCCGTAATAAAGTAATTTTTTCACGTACGATACGACGGTCTGTTTCTATTTCAGTTTCACCGGGTCCTCTTGTACCGATACCACCTCCTAATCGTTCAAGGTGTTTCCACATACCACGCAGCCGGGGTAAAATGTATTGGTATTGAGCCAGCTCCACTTGCGCTTTTGCCTGCGCCGTTTTTGCTCTGCGTGCAAATATGTCCAATATCAAATCGGAGCGGTCAATTGTTTTTACACCCGTTTCTTCCTGGATGTTTGCAATCTGTGCGCCGCTCAATTCATCATCAAAAATCAGGAGTTGCACTTCTTTTAATTTTGCATAATCTCTAATCTCCTGCAATTTTCCTTTGCCAACAAAGGTGCGGCTATCGGGATGCGCAAGCTTTTGCATGAACTTTTTTACAGTTACTGCTCCTGCCGTTTCTGCCAAAAAAGCCAATTCATCAAGGTATTCCTTTACCTCGTGGTCCTTCTGGTCTTTTTGAACAACACCTATAAGTATGGCCTTCTCTTCGTTTTGAATTTTGTTTTTCTTATCAATCATAACCTACAATAAAATTAAAAAAGCGATCCGAAATAACCGGATCGCTTAATACAATAAAGATGCGACAATATTTTTACAGTCCGCTTATGGTTAAACCAACAGACGCCGGATTGATCTTTGGACCTTGTCCTTCGTTAAATAAAGACGTGATCTGGTAAGAGCCAAACAAACTAAAATGACCGAACCCCAGGCGGGCAGTTGCAGCCAAACGCTTATTGTTAAAAAACTGCTTGCTGTATTCCTTCATTTTATAGTCATTCACGGAGTTACCGTTTTTATCTTCAAGATCTTTTCCTTTTACAACAGCACTTAATAAGGTACCAACCTTTACACCCAAGGCCACTTTAAAACTACGGCGGTCATCGTCCGGGTTCGAACTAAAACGCAATTCTACCGGAGCTTCCAGGTAAGCAGTTGCCATTTTTAATTTTTTGAAAGAATTGGTATCTGCATTATTTGTAAAAAGAATAGCCGGTGCCCTGTCTGCAATTCCAACATCTGTTTTATCAAAGAACATATGGTCAGTTCCAACGCCGGCACCAATTGCCGCACTAAATTTTGGACTGGTTTTAAACGGAAAATCAAAAAGGAAATAAACGTTGAACGTACGCGGTAAACCGGTTGTATTGATCGTATCTGGTTTATTATTCCATGTAAGATAACCCAGTTGAAGCATAAAGTGGTCGCTTGAACGCGGAAGTGTTTTGGTGCTGATAATGTTGCGTTTTGCGGCTGAATCTGATTGAGCAAAAACGCTTCCTGTTAAAAAACTGACAAACAATACGATAAAGATTCTTCTCATAACAAAGGTTAAGGCAGCAAATGTATTGGCATTCATGTTATCAAAAGTTAACAACCCCTTAAAAGAAAGATGCAGAACATTAAGGTTCTGCATCTTGTGGACCCTGCTGGGATCGAACCAGCGACCCTCTGATTATGAGTCAGATGCTCTAACCATCTGAGCTAAGGGTCCATTCCCGCTGGCGGGATAAAAATTTTGGAGGGCAAAAATAGGAAATTAAGGAATACTATTCCTTTACTTCTTCAAAGTCAATATAATCTCCTGTTTTTACTGTAGATGTTGAAGATTTAGTTGTGGTATTACTAAATGTGTTTGGTTGGCCGGTTTGCTGTTGCATGCGGTCCTGCATATCTTTAAATCCTTTTTTTACCTGCTTTGTTGCACGGTAAACGGGTATCACGAATTTAAAAATGATGTTGTATAACAAATAAGCTAAGAAACAATAAAAAAGAAATGCTAACATGATGAAACAAAGTTATAAATAACGAAGTTTATCAAATCTTAATTTGGAAGATAATTAACGTAACACTTACCTTTGCACCGGAAAATGATTGATCGAAGGGAACGAGACCGTTCCCTTCTTCTATTTTACTATGCAAACGGACAACGCCATACAGACAATAGAAAAAATGATGAATGCCTTGCTGGTCAACGATCACAAGCATTTTTTGGTAGAGGTAAAAGTTAAACCAACCAATAATTTTAAAATCTTTATTGATGGTGATGAAGGTGTGCCGCTTTCGGTTTTGGTTTCTTATAACCGGAAATTGTATAAAATGGTAGAAGAAAATGGATTGTATCCTGAAGGCGACTTTTCATTAGAGCTTTCTTCGCCAGGCTTGGATGAACCATTAAAGATGCGCAGGCAGTATAAAAAAAACATTGGCAGGTTTGTAGATGTATTATTAAATGATAATACTAAAAGAGAAGGAAAGTTAATAGAGGAAAGCGAAGATGGAATTGTAATTGAGTGGGAAGAAGGAAAAGGCAAGAACAAGGCAGCAAAACAAGAATCGATTTTATTTAGCGATATAAAAAGTACAAAAATTCAAATAAAATTTTAATTCGTGAAAAGAGATATAATGGTAATTAGGTTGCTATTATTACTCACCACTCACTAAATTGCAAATCGTATGGCAAGTATTAATTTAATAGAGGCGTTCCAGGAGTTTAAGGATGCCGAAAATATTGACCGTCCTACCTTAATGCGTGTTGTAGAAGACGTATTTAGAACATTGCTGCGCAAAAAATATGGATCGGACGAAACATTTGACGTAATCGTTAACGCCGAAAAAGGTGACCTTGAAATTTTTAGACGTCGTACGATCGTTGATGATGGTGATATTTATAATACCCTGGAAGAAATTGAATACAAAGACGCTATTAAAATTGAGCCGGATTACCAGGTGGGTGAGGAATTATATGAAGAAGTGAACCTGACAGATTTTGGTCGCCGTGCAATTTTGGCTGCTAAACAAACTTTAGCCAGCCGTATTGGAGATTTAAAGAAGAACGTACTTGCTAAAAAATATGAAGACCGTACCGGTGAAATTATCAGTGCTGAAGTTTACCAGGTTTGGAAAAAAGAAATTTTATTATTGGATGAAGAAGGAAATGAATTGATTCTTCCAAAGAGCGAACAAATACCACAGGATTATTTTAAAAAAGGCGAGAACATTCGTGCAGTCGTGAAAAAAGTGGATATGAAGAATAATACACCTGTTATTATTCTTTCCCGTACTGCACCCGATTTTCTGGCAAAATTGTTGGAAATAGAAGTTCCCGAGATATTCGACGGTTTGATCGTTATTAAAAAGATCGTTCGCGACCCGGGTGAAAGGGCAAAAGTTGCAGTAGAATCTTACGATGATCGTATCGACCCGGTGGGTGCCTGCGTGGGAATGAAAGGCAGCCGTATCCATGGAATCGTTCGCGAATTAAAGAATGAGAATATTGACGTAATTAACTGGACAAATAACATTCAACTACTTATTCAACGTTCGCTTACACCGGCCAAAATCACTTCAATGGATATTGACCAGGAAGGCAAACATGCTTCAGTTTATTTAAAGCCCGACCAGGTTTCTTTGGCCATTGGCCGTCGTGGAGTAAACATTAAGCTTGCTTGTGAGCTAACTGGCTATGAAATTGATGTATATAGAGATAACGAAGGTGAAGTTGAAGAATTTGATATTGACCTGGAAGAATTTAGTGATGAGATTGAAACATGGGTGATTGATGAATTGAAGCGTGTGGGTTGCGATACGGCAAGAAGTGTGTTGAATTTAAGTGCTGAAGAATTGGAGCGTAGAACAGATCTTGAAAAAGAAACAATTGCTGATTTGCGTAAAATTTTACAGGCAGAATTTGAAAAAGAATAATTGATACCTACTTTTTTTGGGTAGGTTGTTTATAGAGTTTTATTTCAATATGGAATAAGGCTGAATCAGAAAGAATTTAAAAGTCCCAAAAGGGATTCAGGGTAAATTATTATATGGCAGAGACAACAACACCCAGGTTAATGGCGGCAGCTAAAGAGTTCAACATTGGTAAAGATACCCTTGTGGACTTTTTGGTAAATAAAGGTTTTAGTAAAGATGATCTAAAGCCAACTGCTAAACTTACCGACGAAATGTACCGGGCTTTACAAGCAGGGTTTCAGGGTGATAAGGCAGCAAAAATTAAAAGTGAACAGATCGATCTGCCGAAGGCTGCTGCAGCAGAAGCAAGAAGAAGACGTGACGAGGAAGAAATTACTTTCCGTAAAGAGGAAAAGGCAGCTCGTACAACCGAGCCTGCAAAAGTTACCAAAAAAGAAGATGTTCCACCACCTGCTGTGGTAGAAGAAGTGCCACAACCAGCCGCGGCGCCTGTTCCAGAACCGGAACCTGAAATTGTTCCGGAACCCGAAGTAATTGCTCCTCCGGTAAAAGAGCCAGAGCATGTTGTAGAAGAAACTCCGGAAGTAACTAAAATGGAAGCTCCTGAAATAGAGGGGCCAAAAATCATAGATAAGATCGACCTATCAACAATTGATTCTTCTACAAGACCTAAAAAAGGTGCTCCTAAAAAAGTTAAAAAAGAAGAGGCTAAACCGGTAGAAGAAATACAGGTGGCCAAAGAAGAAGTTCCTGCACCAGTAGAAGAACCTGTAGCTCCTGTTGTTGAAGCAATTAAAGAAGTTGAGGCAGAGCAACCTGCAGAAGAAGACGTTGTAATTGAAAATATTAAAGCTGATAAGCTGGAAGGACCTAAGATATTAGGTAAAATAGATTTACCTGTGGATAGTGATACTCGCCCTAAAGTTGATGAAAAGCGCAAACGCAAACGCATCCCAATTGAAAAGAAAGAAGGCCCTGCGCCCCAGGGTTTTCAAAGACCTGGAACGCCACCACCGAGCACTGGGCAAGGCGGCGGCGGACGTTTTGGTGTACAGCGCAACCCGGGTGGTGCAACTGCTGCTCCACGTCCAGGACAGGCAGGTGCCAGACCAGGCGGAGGCGGACGTTTTGGCGTACAACGCAGTACTGGCGGTGCGGGTGGTAGAAGAGACGACAAACAAATAGACGAAAAAGAAATTCAAAGAAAGATACAGGAAACACAAGCCAAATTATCTGGCGGTGGTGGAAAAGGTGGTAGAGGCGTAAAAGCCAAATTGCGTCGTGAGAGACGTAATGAACTGGCTGATTCATCTGAAGGAATTGACAACAAATTGCAGGTTACAGAATTTATTTCTGTAAGTGAACTTGCCAACCTGATGGACGTAAGCTTTGCCGAGGTAATTGGAAAATGTATGAGCTTAGGCATCATGGTTTCCATTAACCAGCGCCTTGATGCGGAAGTAATTGAGTTGGTAGCAAGCGAATTTGGTTTTGATGTTGAATTTATCGACATGGAAAAACAAATGGAAATGGACGAAGATGAAGAGGTGGATAACCCCGAAGATCTTACCGCCCGTTCTCCAATTGTTACTATTATGGGTCACGTTGACCATGGTAAAACATCTTTGCTTGACTATATCAGAAGTGCAACTGTGGTAGCTGGTGAGGCTGGTGGTATTACACAGCACATTGGTGCCTACCAGGTTAATTTGCCAAATAATAAAGACATTACCTTCCTGGATACGCCGGGTCACGAAGCCTTTACGGCTATGCGTGCACGTGGTGCTAAGATTACGGACATTGCGGTAATTGTAATTGCTGCGGATGATGCCATCATGCCACAAACCAAAGAGGCAATTAGCCATGCGCAAGCGGCTAATGTTCCCATGATCTTTGCCATTAATAAAATAGATAAGGACGGTGCAAATCCTGCAAAAATTTACGAACAATTAGCAGGTATGAACATATTGGTAGAATCTTGGGGTGGTAAATTTCAAAGCCAGGAAATTAGTGCCAAGCAAGGTTTGAATATTGATTTGTTGCTAGAAAAAATATTGTTAGAAGCTGAAATACTTGACCTTAAAGCAAACCCAAAAAAGGAAGCGAATGGTTCAATTATAGAAGCAACACTGGATAAAGGACGCGGATATGTTGCTACGATCCTCGTACAGAATGGAACTTTAAAAGCAGGCGACATTGTTGTAAGCGGACAAAATTATGGTCGTGT
>JAKFCI010000123.1:0-2162 GCA_036676725.1 Chitinophagaceae bacterium | reverse complement strand
TTTATTATAAACCTGGCCGTATTACTACTATGAAACTTTGCTTGCGACGCTCCTTTCAACGGTTTGATTCTTATTCATCAAAATGCCTGTTTCATTTCTATAATAACAGGCAATAAAATCATTAGTTTATATATTAGTATACAATTATTGTTTCTTAAATTGACAACCAGCATGCTCATTCAACTCATTAACCACAATAGCGACGAATATGCGCAAATGATCGCATTACGATTGAATGTATTATTGAAGCCCATTGGCGTTCCCGCTTCTTTTATTAACCAGGAAAAAGAAGCCAATGATATTTTAATAGGTGCTTTTGAAAAAGACGAATTAATAGGTTGTTGTGTACTAACCGAAGTAAATGAAAATACAGTTCAATTGCGCCAAATGGCAGTAGATATTACAGCACAAGGAACTGGCATTGGAGCAGCGATCGTAGACTTTGCAGAAACCATTGCAAAAGAAAAAGGATATAGAACTTTAATGATGCATGCAAGGGATGCAGTCATCTCTTTTTACGAAAAGTGTGGTTATGATATAGCTGATGATGGATTTATAGAAGTAGGCATCCCCCATCATAAAATGGAAAAACATTTATAAAAAGCATTGCTTCTTATAAATGTTTCTATTATAAAAAAAATTATTGCTAATTATTCTCTTCCCATTTGCTTCAGGAAAGAAACGTGGGACGCCACAGCATGGCGCATCCTACGGTATTCAATGTACGGCACATTAAATTCGGCGCAAGCCTGTTTAATAATTTTATTAATTGCAGGATAATGTATGTGTGAAATTTTTGGAAACAAATGATGCTCCACCTGGAAGTTTAAGCCACCTACAAACCAGTTGATCACTTTATTGCGCGGCGCAAAATTGGCTGTTGTTTTTAATTGGTGTACCGCCCATTCGTCTTCAAGTTTTCCAGTGACTTCATCCGGCATTGGAAAATGTGTGTGCTCCACCGTATGTGCTAATTGGAATACAATACTAATTACCAAGCCTGCAACAATTGTAAATGAAAGGAAGCCAATTAACCAGCTCATAAAACCAACCGTATAAATTGGAATAACAACAAACATAGCAAGGTGCAATACTTTAAATCCCCAGAAAATCAGGTGATCGGAAGCCGACATTTTTTTAAGCGGCATGGCACCAATTTTACGCTTAAAATATTTTTGATAATCCAGAACAAAAATCCAAAGGATGTATAAGAGCGCATATAAAAACCAAAAGTATATGTGCTGGTAGCGGTGCATTAAATATTTGGGCTGGGTCGTACTCATACGCATCCACGGCTTAATATCAATATCATCATCTACGCCATCAATATTTGTATAAGCATGATGAATTACATTATGCTTCATGTTCCACATAAAATGACTACCGCCTAAAAGGTTCAATGAAATAGCAGCCATGCTGTTTACCCATTTGTATTTGCTGAAACTACCATGCGCACCATCGTGCATAATATTAAAGCCAATGCCGGCAACAACACCACCTAGTAACACACATTCAATTATGGCGAAGACAATACCCGGTGTAAAAAATACAAGGTGTGTGTAAAGCCCAATAAAAGCAACAAAAAGTATAATTGCTTTTGAATACAATTTAATATTGCCCGTAGCAGATTGCCCTGTTTCCTGGAAATAAGAATTGATCCTTCTTTTCAACTCTGTGTGAAAAGATTTTTGTACTGTTGCGAACTTTGGTGATGCCATTATTTTACCTAACGATTAAATTCTTTTATTAAATACGATGATTGTTTGCAGTCATTTGGAATTATGTTTCCTGTAAAACAAGGGCATCCAGATCACGAATACCAATGTTTTTTTTAGATACAAAACCTTCTGCAAATTGTACACCAATTCTTTTCCCAAGCAAACGTGCCCTTGATACAAGTGCTTCCAAAAATTCTGGGCTTGAAATATATGTTTGGGGCTCGGTGCTTTCTGTGCTGTGAAATTGGGTTTTGTAAGCCTTTATAGTTTCCATTCTTTGCTCCCAAACATCTGAAACATCTACAATTACATCGGGCTCGTAAAAACGATCCTGAAGGTAATGCAGCAAATATTTTGGGCGCCACTTCTCTTGCTCCACATTGTTTTCATCATAGGTCTTTACTTGTTTCAAGCCGGATAAAAAACAAGCATCGTAAATAAGGC
>JAKFCI010000122.1:0-3224 GCA_036676725.1 Chitinophagaceae bacterium | reverse complement strand
GTTCCCAATCAAAAAATTCGGTTATGGATTGCCCTGGTTTATACACCAGTTGCTGCATGCCAATTCGGTATTTGTGACCGGCTTCTTCTAAGTATTGATCTAATTTTTTTGCACTTCCTTTTTCTACAGATTCAAAAAGTTCTTTGAATGCTTCGTAATTAGCAGGTATATCAACCTGGTCATCTTTCCAATAAACGCGGTAAGAAGGATCTAAACGATGGAGTTCATAATAATCTTCAACTTTTTTTCCAAACTGGTTAAAAAAGCGTTCAAAAACATCGGGCATCCAATACCAGCTAGGACCCATATCGAAAGTAAAGCCACTAGCTTTTAATTGCCTGGCACGGCCTCCGGCGGTTTCGCTTTTTTCCACTACTGTCACCTTCCACCCGGCTTTTGCCATAAAAGCAGCGGTAGATAAACCTGCAAAGCCAGCACCAATAATGACAACGGATCTACTCACCTGTCTATTTGTTTTTGCAATAATTTTTTAGCAAAATGGATACGACTTTTAATTGTTCCCAGGGGTTCGTTTAATGCAACAGCAATCTCGTTGTATTTATATCCCTGAAGATACAATAAGCAAACATTTTTAAATACACCTGGCAAATTGTAAATGGCTGTGTTTATTTCTCTTAGCCGGCTTGCCCGGTCTGCCGCCATTGGGTAGGATGTATTTTGCTCTGCATATTGCACAGCATCCAAAACAGTGCGCTTACGTTCGTTGCGGCGGTAATCATTAATAAAAATGTTACGCATGATTGTACTAAGCCAGGCTTTTATATTGGTGCCCGACTGGTATTTATCACGGTGTGCAAACGCTTTGTACAAGGTTTCCTGGTAAAGATCCTGCGCCATTTCTCTGTCTCTTGTAAGTGTAATTGCGAATGGCTTCAGTCCCTCTGCATTTGTAATGACAAGGCTATTAAATTCCTGAATACTCATTGTGTTTAAGTTTTACTACCATAAAAGTAAACAAAATTCTATTACGTTTAAGATTTTATTGAAAAAATTAAACATAATTTTTTAGACTCGCTTGTTTACTGATTTTTTTGGCTAAGAAAGAGAAGATATGTACGCTAAAACCTGGGAAAGAGATTGTAATAAAGTGACATTAGGAGGGAGCGCTTTTACAAGACCAGGTGCAATAGAACCTGATAGAAGAACTTTGCAGTGAGGATAATTCTTGCCTAGGTTATTGAGGAATTTTTGAAATTGAGTTCCTGAAGGTGTTGTTGTCAGATGAAAATACAAGTAATCAGGGTGCTTTATTTCCACCACGTAATCAGCATCTTTAAGCGGCACATTTGCACCGAGATAAATTACGGGTACACCCTTTTGTTTGAGCAGGTAAGAAACAAACAGCAAACCAAGTTCATGGTATTCGCCTTCCGGCAAAAGCAGGAGGAATAAAGGTTTTGCGGCTGTGGGCAAGGACAAACGATCGATAGCCGCCACTAATTTTTGGCGAATGATATTTGAAACAATGTGTTCGTGCGCCGGGTTAATGCGGCCGGTTTGCCATAGAATACCGGTCTTCTCTAAAAACTGGAAAACGATCACTTTTATGGTGTATTCAATACCATGCTGGTCGATCTGTTGTTGAAAAAGTAATTCAAGTTTTTCAATTTCCAATCCAACCATGCAACCGATCATTTCGTTTACAATGTTTTCAGATTGGGCTTCTGTATCAGGGAGTTTCAGCACTTCCAGGTTGCGCTGGTCGGGCTGCATTTCATCTATTTTCGAAATTTTATAACCATACTTATTCAATAAGGCTACCGTCAGGACAGTTTTCAGTTCTTCGTTGCTATACCTGCGAATGTTGGTAGAAGTACGGGTAGGCTTTAAAAACTGGTAGCGTTGCTCCCAGATGCGGATGGTATGTGCCTTAATGCCCGATAATGTTTCCAGTTCTTTAATTGTGAAGCCCATGCAGATTTATATACAAACAAAAAAGGTTATGGTTGAATGTAGTCGAAAATTATTGCATGGAAAAGTAGAATGTGTAATCTGTAAGAACTGCTTTTGAATTTTTTTAGTGTGGGAGGTAATTTATTATCCTGGCGATGATGGAAAAAATATGCCGGCGTTATAGCAAGTGATTTTGCAGCCGTTGCGAATCTTTTAATCGCATTAAAGATGGAGAGGAAGATAATTTTTGAAGGCCGGATAGATGTTTTTCGTGGTGCATGTCTGTACCGGCGTAATCGTAGTATTCTTTTTTAATTAAGTATTCTGCAAGTTCCTGTACCGATGTTCCGTAATGCCCGGTAAGGGAAAGTAGATTTAGTTGAAAGAAGGCGCCGGTGTTTTTTAGCTCGTCGAAGAATTCTTTCCGGTTGCGTAAATAAATATAACGTTCCGGGTGGGCAATCACTGGCTGGTAATTTTGTAGCTGCAATTCAAATAAAATATCCTGCAGGTCAAAAGGGGCAGTCATCATGGAGAATTCTACCAATAATAACCTATCCTTCAGCGTTAGAAAGGGCGACTTGTTTTTTAATTCCTCGAAAAAATGTTCGTCCATATAATATTCTGCGGCGGCAGAAAATTCAACTTCAATATTTTGTTCTGCTAAGGTTTCATTTACTTCCGCCGCACCTTGGATTATGGTATCGGAAGTATTGGGATAAATTTCCCAAAGTACATGTGGTGTTGTAATGATCTTTTTATAACCCAGTTCCATCAGGCCTTTAACCAGCTGAATACTGGTTGTCATTTCCTGCGAACCATCATCAATACCCGGAATTAAATGTGAATGCAGGTCGGTATGCAGCCAACCCAGGTCAACTTTAGATTTATTTTTCTTCCAAAAAAACATTACCGGTTATTGTTTTCCAAAAGTTTATGATAAAGTGCCGACATATCATTTACCAGGCGCTGGTAACTAAACTTTTCTGCTACGTGCCTGCTGCTATTTTCACCGAGACGCTTTCTCAGGCCATCATCTTCAACAACACTCAATAAAAGTTCGCAGTATTTTTCTGTATCCAGAATATCAGCAAGTAAGGCAGTTTGTCCTTCCACTACAATATCGCTAATGCCTCCAACCCGTGTAGAAACTATGGGTTTATTTGCTGCCTGCGCTTCAATTAAACTTACCGGTGTTCCTTCGTTGACCGATGTTAGCGTAACAATGTCAAGTCCCGCATTAATAAAATCCACATCACTGCGCCAGGATGTAAAGATCAAAGGATGCGGGTGCTCTTTGTCTTTTTCTG
>JAKFCI010000121.1:0-8859 GCA_036676725.1 Chitinophagaceae bacterium | reverse complement strand
CAGGGTAATAAAATGACATCCCCATTTGTTTTGCCTGCATTATTTGGAATAACAGCAGGTATATACCCAGGCTTTGTTTTTTATATGAAGGGTGATAACAATTTAAAATACCGGCCACACTGTTTGCACCCACATCGTAAAATCCAACAGCAATCAGTCGTTCAGCTTCTCTTACCTGTAACATCCTGGTATGGTATATATCAACTCCGGCACTGCTGAACAATGCATCATGCAAAGATGGTGGCGCATTGAAATCTATACCCGTTAAATAATTTGAATAGAGCGTTTCCATTTCTGGGGTTATCAGCGCGGGCTGGTCCGTGATCTTGTATTGTTGATTCTTTCGAAAAATTTTCATTTGCCTTTTCCCAAACTCCAGGTCGTGCAATACATACCGGATCCAGTATAATAAATGCAGATCTTCTTTTCCAGGAAGCATATTTACCGTAATGATCGTTTGCTTAATACGAAACCAACCTTTGCTAAGATAATCATCCAGCAATGTTGCAGGCATAATCGTTGGTGTGTGAATTTGGAAATGCATGAAAAAAGGAATAAGACATGAAGACCTCAACATACAATTAATTCTAAACTTTACGAGTGCAGGATAGAAATTATTCTGGTAATAATTATAACACAACGTTTTGCTGCGGCCTGCGAAGCATAAATTGTATTCTTCTTCAATAGTTGTTTTTATTTACTTTTAGTGATCAATGAATTAAATATGCCTGCTTTTAATCGACGATCATTTATAAATAAAGCCACATTATTTTCTGCTACTGCATTATTTGGATCGGTTTTGCAACCAGCATGGAGTCGCAATCTTGAAACTGCATTAAAAAATGCATCAAACGTTTCTGCAGGTCAACTGGCGACAGACGAAGATTTCTGGTATTATATTCAACAATCATTCACCGTTTCGCCAGGCATCATAAATTTAAATAATGGCGGTGTATCTCCTGCCCCTAAAACTGTGCAGGAAGCTATGAAAAGATATTATGACTTAAGCAATGAAGCGCCCAGTTATTATATGTGGCGTATACTTGACCAGGGACGTGAACCGTTAAGAAAAAATTTAGCCATGTTAGCGGGTTGTGATGCAGAAGAAATTGCTATGAACCGCAACGCATCCGAAGGATTGGAAACCATCATTTTCGGATTGCAATTAAAAGCTGGCGATGAAGTGGTGGCCGCACTCCAGGATTATCCCAACATGGTGAATGCGTGGAAGCAAAGAGAAAAGAGAGATCAAATAAAAATGGTTTGGGTAAATCTTGAGACACCAACTATTGATGAAGATTACCTGGTGAATCAATATGTAAATGCATTTACTTCAAAAACAAAAGTTGTACATCTCACGCATATAATTAATTGGAACGGGCAAATTTTACCGGTGAAGAAAATTGCCCATGAAGCACATAAAAAAGGGATTGAGGTAGTAGTTGATGGTGCACACAGTTTTGCTCAATTTGAATTTAAAATACCCGATTTGAACTGCGACTATTTTGCAAGCAGTTTGCACAAATGGTTGTATGCGCCAATAGGTACAGGTTTGTTGTATGTAAGGAAAGAAAAAATAAAAAATTTATACCCGCTTTTTGCAGCAAACGAACCCTTAAAGGATGATATAAGAAAGTTTGAACATTTGGGCACAAGACCTTTTTTTATTGAACAAGCTATTGGTAAAGCTTTGGATTTTCATGAAATGATTGGCAGCGAGCGTAAGGAGAAAAGGCTCCATTATTTAAAGAATTACTGGATGGAAAAAGTGAAAAACATTCCAAAAGTAAAATTGCATACTTCATTAAATCCTAAATGGGGTTGCGCTATTGGAATGCTTTCCATAGAAGGTAAAAAAACTGCCGAACTGCACGACTACTTATTTAATCAATATAAAATTCATGCGACAACAATTGAGTGGGAGAATATCAAAGGTGTTCGCATAACACCGAATGTGTACACCACAACCAAAAACCTTGATCTTTTGGTTGAAGGCATAGAGAAATTTGCCAAAACGGTATAAACATGCTCAGCCTACTATTGGATGTACAAGTGTGCGACGCAACGAAGTATAATAGTAGCAAAATAGCTGGTAAACTAACTTTTGCACCACTTTAATTGAATGCTGCCTAAACCTTTAATGTTTTCTGTTACTTTTGTTTGGAACAACCGATGGTATAATGCAAAATCCTAAAGGAAAACTGATTGCAGTTGGAGGCGCCGAAGACAAAGGAACTGACCTGGAAAAAGGCGAAATACAACGCAATAATTTAAATTTTTTTGAACTAGGCATTCTTCGCCGCCTGGTAGAAGAGTCGGGTGGTAGCACCTCTCGAATAGAAGTTGTAACAACTGCTTCGATGATACCCAACGAAGTAGGAAATAATTACCTGAATGCTTTTGGAAAAATAGGTTGCATTAATATTGGATTGTTGCACATACGCAACAGGCTTGATGCTGCAAACCCCGAATTTATTGAACGCATAAAAGCATGTGATGCCATTATGTTTAGCGGTGGCAATCAAATGCGGCTCTCCGCAACCTTTGGCGGAACCGAGTTTTTACGGATTTTGTTGAACCGTTACATGAACGAACCATTTGTTGTTGGTGGAACCAGCGCCGGCGCTATGGCCATGAGCAACACAATGATCTACGAAGGAAATGCAACCCGGGCACACTTAAAAGGTGAAGTAAAAATTACAACCGGTTTGGGTTTTATGGATGATGTAATTATTGATTCGCATTTTGAAAAACGTGGACGCTTTGGCCGACTTGCACAAGCAATTGCTGCCAACCCGCAATGTATTGGTATTGGTCTTGGTGAAGACACAGGTATGTTAATTACCGAAGGAACCAAAATGGAAGCCATTGGAAGCGGGCTTGTTATGATATTGGACGGACAGGATATCAGGTATAGTAACATTGCAGACATTCCTGATGGATGCCCGATCAGCATTGAAAATTTAAAAGTTCATTTTTGTGAAAAGGGAAACGGTTACGATTTGAATGAACGTAAATACATTATGGAAGCCAGAGAAGGCGCACTTATAAGAAAACAAGTTGTAATCGAATAAAACAAAAAAGGAAAGCAAGCGCTTTCCTTTTTTGTTATTGTACTTCTACCAAATAATAATGTTTTTTACCTTTTTGAATAAGTAAATATTTGTTGTGCAGCAGCAAAGAATCTCCCAGAGTAAATTCTATGTTGTCTATTTTTTTTCTATTGATGCTTACGCCTCCATTTTGAATCATCTTTCTTGCTTCTCCTTTACTTGGAAAAATAGTTGTCTCTGCTAAAAAACTAATTGCATCAATACCAGTTGAAATTTTTTCTTTAGAAAAATTTAATCTTTGAATGCCTTCCATTCCTTGTAAGTCTTCCACGCTAAGGCTTTCAGCAGGTGCCGATTGTTGGGTGAATAATTTTCCTGTTGTTTCAATTGCCTTGTTGTATTCTTCATCTCCGTGAACAAAAATGGTTATTTCTTTTGCTAACCTTTTCTGCAGTGTTCTTTTTGAGGCATCAATTTTATGTTGTTCAATTAAATTTTCGATTGTTGCATTGTCTAAAAAAGTAAAAATCCTGATCCATTTTTCTGCATCGCTATCTGCCGCATTTAACCAAAACTGGTAAAACTGGAAGGGCGTTGTTTTTTCTGCATCTAACCAAATATTTCCTTGTTCTGTTTTGCCAAACTTACCGCCATCTGCTTTTGTAATTAACGGGTTCGTAAAAACAAATGCTTCGCCACCGCCTTTCCTGCGAATTAATTCTGTACCGGTGGTCATATTACCCCATTGGTCGCTGCCACCAAACTGCAGCTTACAGTTTTTATGATTGTACAACCAGTAAAAATCGTAGCCCTGCATCAACTGGTACGCAAATTCTGTATAGCTAATCCCGGTTTCCCCTTCAATTCGTTTTCTCACACTTTCTTTGGCCATCATGTAATTAACCGTGATGTGTTTGCCGACATCTCTTAAAAAATCAATAAAAGAAATGGGTTTAAACCAATCATAATTATTGACCATTTCGGCTGCATTTTGTTTTGCTGCATCAAAGTCAAGGTATTTTTCCAATTGGCTTTTTATGCCGGCAATATTTTTTTGAAGCGTTTCTTCGTTTAAAAGGTTTCTTTCTTCGCTTTTGCCAGACGGATCTCCAACCATACCGGTAGCACCGCCAATGAGGGCAATGGGTTTGTGCCCTGCTTTTTGCATATGAACCAAGAGAATAATGGGCACCAGGCTACCGATGTGAAGTGAGTCGGCGGTCGGGTCAAAGCCAACATAGCCGGCCGTCATTTCCTTATTCAATTGTTCTTCTGTTCCCGGCATAATGTCGTGGATCAAACCTCGCCAGCGTAGTTCAGCTATTAAATTCATGTGTACTCTTTAAAGGCGCAAAAATAAGGTATGAAGCAGCCCTTCCGTTCGCAATTTATTATTACAAATCTCCCTGATAAATATTTCTGTTCAGGGTATAGGATTTATAAGGTTTATAGGGTATTTTTGTTTTATACATCCTATCCTTTAGAAAAATGCGTCTAATTATTGCCGGTCCGAAAATCAGCCAGATGAGAGTTTTGCTCCTTGCAGCTATCTTCCTATTCCATACTTTTTCCGCTAAATCTCAATTTCGAAAGTATTCAAATGAGTTTTTGAATATTGGTGTTGGTGCCCGAGGGTTAGCCATGGGTAGTGCACAAGTTGCCTCTGTAAATGACGGAACAGCGGGATACTGGAACCCGGCAGGATTAACCGGCGTAAAGGATAATCCTAGTGTAAATGTGATGCATGCCGAATACTTTTCTGGTATTGGCAAGTTTGATTATGCCAGTATAGCCTTACCCATTGCCGGCAATAAAAGAACATTAGGCATTACTGCTATTCGTTTTGGGGTAGATGACATTCCAAACACTTTATTCCTGGTTGAACCAGATGGTACAATTAATTATGGGAACGTAACTACCTTTAGTTCTGCTGATTACGGCTTTATTTTTTCTTTAGCGCAAAAATTTAGGGAAAAAGAAAATAAGAATATTGATTTTGGTGTAAACGCCAAGATCATTCACCGAAGCGTTGGAAGTTTTGCAAAAGCCTGGGGTTTTGGTTTTGATGCAGGTTTGCAAATACAAGCCGATAAATGGAAATTTGGTTTTGCCGGGAGAGATATAACAACCACGTTCAATACCTGGGCATTCAATTTTACCGAAAAAGAAAAAGAAGCTTTATATCTTACTAATAATGATATTCCTGTTCGTTCTTCAGAAATGACCGCACCGAGATTAATTGCTGGTGTTGCACGTGATTTCAGGTTAAGTAAAAAAATGTCATTATTAGCAGAGGCCAACCTTGATTTTACTTTTGATGGGCAACGCAATACTATCATAAGTTCCAAGGCAGTGAGTATAGATCCAAAATTTGGATTAGAAGCCAACCTGAATAATATTGTTTATTTACGTGGAGGTATCAATAATTTTCAACAGGCTTTGGCAGATAAGGATACCGTGAACCAGGATAAGGTTTGGATTTACCAACCAAGTGCCGGGGCAGGATTTCGCTTACAAAACGTGCGGATAGATTATGCTTTTACAAACCTGGCAAATCAATCAAGTGCACTTTATACCCACGTGTTCTCTTTACAATTAGACCTGGTCAACAAAAAAAAGAAAAAATAATCTACACCCTATTCCCAAAACTAACAGCATGAAAAATTTTCTATTTGGCTTATTGTTCCTTACAGGCTTCACTGTTCAAGCCCAGGTTTACAATAACGAATGGATCGACTACAATAAAACCTATTACAAATTCAAAGTTGGTAAAACCGGTCTTTATCGCATTTCACAAGCCACTTTATCATCGACAGGTTTAGGTGGTGCCTCAGCCGAAGAGTTTCAATTATGGCGCAATGGCGTGCAAATTCCGATTTATACATCCGTTGCTAATGGCGCCCTGTCTGGTTCAGACTATATTGAATTTTGGGGCGAAATGAACGATGGTAAACCTGACAGGCAACTGTATAGGCAACCCGATTACCAGTTGAATGATAAATGGAGTTTAGAAACAGATACAGCAGCTTATTTTTTAACGCTTAATCCAGGTTCAACAAATCTTCGTTTAACAGCAACATCAAATAATGTTGCCACTAATACTTTGCCTGCAGAACCTTATTTTATGCATACTGCAGGTAATTATTTTAAAAATAGAATTAACGCTGGATATGCAGTAAACGTCGGTCAATATTTATATTCTTCTTCTTATGATAAGGGCGAAGGCTGGTCATCTGCAGACATCGGAACAAATGGTATAAATACACTAACATTTAATAACCTATTTGTATATACGGCTGGTCCGGAGGCAAAGTTTAAAATAGCTGTTTCTGGAAATGCAATTAATCCACGAACTTATAAAGCAGTCATTAATACCGATACAATTTTCAGTAAGGAAGTAGATTATTTTAATTACAGTACCGATTCCGTCAATTTCCCGCTTGGCATTATTTCTTCCAACAGCGCAACCGTTAAAATTATTAATAAATCATTGGTCGCTAACGATCGAATGGTGGTGCACAAATACGAAATGACATATCCTCGCCAATTTAATTTTGGAGGCGCTAAAAATTTCGACTTTTTATTACCAGCAAATACCAATGGTAATTACCTGGAAATTCAAGGTTTTTCTTATGGTGTCGCCATACCTATTTTATATGATCTTACAAATGGAAGAAGATACGAAGGCGATATATCTACAGCAACAAAAGTTAAGTTTCTACTGGAACCTTCTAATGTTGAGAGGAAGTTGTTATTAGTTAATGAAGAAACAGCAAATATTAATTACGTTAATGAATTTCAGCAGAAATTATTCATCAACTATTCTTTAGCGCAAAATGCAGCTGACTATATAATTATTTCTCATCCACAATTACTTAATGCGTCTAATGGAAGCACACCTGTTGAGGAATATAAAGCTTATCGAAATTCTACAGAAGGTGGATCATTTAATGCTAACATCTTTTTAATTAATGATATTATTGATCAATTTGGTTTTGGTATTAAACAGCATCCGGTAGCTGTTCGCAATTTTCTGATGTTTGCACGTGCAACATTCCCTACACCTGTCAAAAATGTTTTTTTAATCGGAAAAGGAATTACCTATGTTGAGCAGCGTTCTAATGAATCTAAACCTGAAGTTAATAGACTAAATTTTATTCCAACATTTGGCAATCCAGCATCGGATGTACTTTTAAGTGCAGATCCGGGCGATGGGATTCCACAAATCCCCATCGGCCGACTATCAGTTATTAATGCAGAGGAAGTAGCTGTTTATTTAAAGAAGGTTAAGGAACATGAACTGAATCAAAGAACAATGTCTCCATACATCCGTGATAAAGCATGGATGAAAAATGTTGCACATATCGTAGGTGCAAGTGAGCCAGCATTGCAAAGAATTCTGGATACTTACATGAATTCTTACAAAAATATTATCCAGGACACTTTATTTGGTGCAAACGTTACAACATTTACCAAGAGTTCGCCTAATGCTGTTGAACAAGTTAACAGTGGTGTAATGGATAGGTTATTTGAAGAAGGAATATCTCTAATGACCTATTTTGGTCATTCTTCTGTAGGTACATTAGAATTCAACCTTAACGATCCTGATCAATACCATAACCAGGGAAAATATCCAATATTCCTGGCATTAGGATGTAATGCCGGAAATTTTTATACGTACAATACAGCTCGCCTTTCTGTAAATGAAACCTTGTCAGAAAAATATGTATTAGCACCTGATAGAGGAACAATAGGCTTTATCGCCAGCAGTCATTTTGGAATTGTACATTATTTGGACATTAGTACTACAAGGGAATATGAATCCATTGCAAATACTAATTACGGTGAAACAATTGGACAAATAATGAAATCAACAGTAACAAAAACATTTGATTTCACAACCCAGGATGATTTCTATGCTCGGGCTCAATGTGAAGAAATGAGTTTACACGGCGACCCTGCAGTTAAAATAAATGCACATTCAAAACCAGATTATGTTATCGAAGACCAACTATTAGCTATCAATCCGGGCTTTATTTCAGTTGCAGATAATTCATTTAAAGTACGTGCAAAGTTTCTCAATATAGGCAAAGCGATTAATCAAAATATAGCGATTCAAATCAAAAGAGAATATCCGGACAAAACAAGTGAAATAATTTTTCGCGATACCATTCCGGGGATATTGTTTTCAGATTCATTACAAATAAATGTTCCAATAAATCCCATTCGAGATAAAGGATCTAATAAAATAACTATTTCTCTTGATGCCGATGAAAGCGTTGATGAATTGTTTGAAACAAACAACAGTGTAACAAGAGAGTTATTTATTTATGATGATGAAGCAAGGCCCGTTTTTCCTTATGATTTGTCAATTGTAAACAATCAAAATATAAAGCTTATTGCTTCAACTGCAAATCCACTAAGTAAAGTAGAAACGTACAGAATGGAAATTGACACAACCGAAAAATTCAATTCTCCAATTAAATCTACAAATACAATAACTTCTGGTGGTGGAATTCTTGAATTTACAACAGGAATAAATTTTTCAGATAGTACTGTTTATTACTGGCGTGTTGCGCGGGTTAAAGAAAGTGGAATATTTAATTGGAGTAATGCTTCCTTTATTTATATCCCAGGTCAAATAAAGGGTTTCAATCAATCACATTTTGATCAACATTTACAATCGAAAACTGAAGGTATTTTTTTAGATAGTGTATCAAAACAATGGCAATTTAGCCCCAATATTAATAGCTTGTTTATCCGCAATGGCTCTTGGGTTACAAGTTCGGGACAGGAAATTAACTTT
>JAKFCI010000120.1:0-8856 GCA_036676725.1 Chitinophagaceae bacterium | reverse complement strand
ACGATTTACAGTGATAGAACAATAGAGATCAGGGGAAACCAGGACATAAGCAATGTTTCCGTAACATTTAATGGCTATAAAGGCAGTGGTAAAGATCTGGCAGAATATACGCTTATTTGGGAGTCAACTTCTGATATGGTCATGATCCGGTTTGCTACACATCTCGCCGCAGGAAACGGAACATGTGGTTACGGTTCCGGCCAGGGGGCAGGTAGCATTAATGGCGGACCTTACCATGTTACACTGGAAAGATTAGATGATGTGGATGGAAAAGCAGGCGTTTCTTTAGGCAGCCAGGACAACCAGATCATGTCCAATGCAGTTCAAATTCCTCCAACATGCGGTTTGGAAAATGGAACATCAGGTTGTCCCGAAACTCCAAGTTTTAGTTTTGATTTTACAGGTACGCCTAATGTTAGTCTTGCATTTTCTTTTGTAAGTAATACAGCCGGTGCATCCTTTGCTAATGGAAGTGCTGTAAATACATTGAATGCTGTTGCTGATGCCAGTGGCAATTATACAGTAATTGTATATCCAGCAGGTACAGACTTTATTGCTGGAGGATCATTTAAACTACAGGTTATTGCCACTAATACAAATGGAAGTACTACTTGCTCACAAGAAACAGCAACTTTCATTGAACAAACATCTGTGGTTGCTAAAGTCAATAACACAGTTACAACTTTGGCAAGCCCATATGCATTAAATTCTAACCAGGCAAATCCACAAGCTACATTAACTGCTTTGGGTACAGTAGATGGAACCCAGGATAATACCTTGTTCACCAGTTTTACATGGTCAGTTGCATCTGGGGTAACAGGTAATAACGCAACAACGTCAAACCTAAGTTCAACAAGTGGTGATAATGTAACATTTACACCAACCGCTGCACTTGGTGGAGGCTACGTTGCAGGTTTATATGCATTTGAGGTAACGGCAGTTAGCGCTACTGGTTGTACTGCTACAGCACGTGTGTATATCGATGTTAGTAGTGGTGCTTCATGTCCTGGTATCACCGGGCCTACAACAACCTGTGCTGGTACAGAAGATCTAGTTTATACTGCAGGAGCACCAAGCCCAGGGGATTATTTAACTTATGTATGGTCTATCGATCCTTCAGGTGCTGCAACAATTGAAGGTGCTGATGGTACAGGTAAAATATCTGGTGTTTCCTCCATTACAGTTAATGCAGGTACAGCCAATTTCACAGTTGTACTTACCATTAAAGCCGACAATGGACAGGAGTTTAACAGCAATGATTGCCGCAGATCTGTAACTGTTTATCCAAATCCAACATGTTCAATTAATGGTCAATCAGCAGTATGTAATGGTTCAACAAATACACATACTTCTACCATTAATCCAACCGGAGGTACAGTTACGCATTCCTGGTCAATAACAGGAAACGGAACTATTTCAGGTTCTAATACAGGAGCTACTGTAACTGTCATTGCGGGTGCTAGTGGGTCATATACAGTAAGAGATGATATTACAAGAAATGGCTGTCCTAGCTATTGTACAAAAACAGTAACAATTAATTCTTGTGATGTTAACTGCACTTACACCCAGGGATATTATGGTAACACAAATGGAAATAGTTGTGATGGTGTACGAACTTATAATAGTCCATTAGATTTAATAAAGTATTTACTTGGTATTACAACAAACCCTGTTGCCTTAAATCCTATAACAGTGGGTCGCAATGGTTATTCAGTCATTATACCAGCCACGGTTGCAGGCGCTACAAAATTGAACAGCGTAATGCCTGGCGGTCAAACTCCTAAAGCACTTTTAGCTGGTAACTGTGATATTACCGCTACTTGCTTTAATAGCTACCTTACACTTAATGGAAAAATCAATAATGTATTGTTGTCTCAAACCATTACACTGATCTTAAATAGCAGGATAAAAGGTGGGCAATTGACCGGGTTCCAAATTCAAAATGGATGGTTAACAACACAACGTAGAAACGGCTGTGGCTTAACTTCAACCCTGGTAAGTTGCGGAACAAATTCTGGTGCCATTTCTTCAATAAAAATGAACGCTAACGTAGTTAAGTATTTAACTAACAATGGTGCAAACAATGCATATGTTTCCGATTTGATCGAACTAGCAAACGACGTCTTAGGCAGAACAAGAATTCCGGGACAACCAGGTGCAAATGGAAGAATTGTTCCTTCATTTAGTGATGTTAATTCTGCGGTTGATGCCATTAATCGTTCGTTCGATAAATGCCGTTCCTTCCTTGGTTACTATCCTTGTCAGCAAACTTGCTTCACTGGCTTAAGTTGCGAAACAATTACCGGTAATATTAGTACAAGCAGGGAAGAGCAATTACAAAGGGAAAACGATTTAAACGTCTCTGCTTATCCAAATCCATTCACCAACAAAATCAAATTCACTATAGAGTCTAATGTATCAGGTATGGCACAACTTGAAGTATACAATATGCTTGGACAAAAAGTGAATACGGTTTACAAAGGATATATTCAGGCAAACAGGAGCCAGGTAGTAGATTATGATGTACCTGCGGCTGCTCAAAAAAACCTGGTTTATACCTTGAGAATAGGTGATAAAGAAGTAACAGGAAAATTGCTGAAAAGCACCCAGTAATTAAAACAACAGATTGTAGTTATAAACAGTCTGTAAAAACCAAGGCATCCCTGAATAAAGGGATGCCTTTTCTATTTAAAATTGATTTCATTATGATCAATTAATAATTCTATTTTTTACAAATTGATAACGAAAGTCCAGAGGTCTCCGGTTTGTTTAAGAAATTGATAATCGATCCATGAAAAACCTGCATCGCCCCAGGTAGTTCCCCATGAACTCATAACCTTAAAAGCCTGCTTTGCATCATCGTAACCACAAATGGTTAATGCATGGCTAAAACCATTAGATCCTGAATAAGATTTCCAAATAAAGCCCGGTTGCGCATTGGTAAAACTCTGGTCAAGTGTAACGGTGATCATTAGTGGATGTTTATTTACCAGCATGGTTTTAATTGCTGTAACATCAGATTTATAAACACCTGAATAATTCGTGATTTTATAATTTGCGGCTTCTGATAATTGTGCACTTGTAGGCATTAAGCTACAGCCGTTTGTTGTACTGTAAGGCATAGATTGCCATGAACAAATTCCTGTTGCTTTCAAAAATTCAAGCGTACGAACTATTGAGGTACCCGAACCACAATCCCCGATTTTAGTTTGGTTGTATAAAAATTCTGGGCTATAAATATTGCTTGATGCACTATAGCTTGAAGCATTTGCTTTGTAATATTGTTCTGCAGACCTTGCAGCATAGCCAACGGCAAATGCAACACACGAAAATTCGCTTCCCTGGTTTTGAACTGGCGGCATAACAAGTTGATAGCTTGCCGGTAAAGAAGTGGATGTAATAACGGTTGGTGCTGTATCTGGACAGCCATCGGTATCCTGGTATCCATTAAATGTTTCTTTTTGAGAAATGCAACCATCATTTACATCTAAAATGCCATCGCCATCTGTATCTACTGAAGTTGGTGCGGGTGCAACATCAGGGCAGCCATCTGCATCCTGGTAGCCGTTAAATGTTTCTTTTTGAGATATACATTTATCACTTACATCAGGGATGCCATCTCCATCCGTATCTTTTTTTGAATTGCCTCGCTGATTTAAATTTCCAGACTGTTTTTGAAAATCTGAGGACATAATCAAGTGAATTTTTGCTAATAGTTCCGGATCATTTGGAAGGGCCCCAGCCACCCGAAGATTTTCATTTGTGGGTTCTTTAATGACAATGGATTGTGTTTCTTTTTGACAGGCACTGAAAATGATGGCTGCGCACAGGAATGGCCAAAGCCTTAAAATTGTTGGTTTTTGCATGGTTTTTCTTATTGATGTAAGGTTTAATATCAATGGATAATGAATTAGTAAACAATTACCTTAAATACAATTAAAAAGCTTTGCTTGTTAATTGCAAAAGATGTTGCTACCTAATTTTACACTAAAGCAAAAAAGAAGGAAAATATGAAAGAGGATTAGAATTCACAAGGGCAAACATTTACTCTAAGCTTTTTCCAATTTTTCATAAGGTGATTCTTTACTAAATTATTTTTTAAGAACTTTTCGCATAAGAACAAGAACCGTACCTGTTGTGGGTTTTAGCGGTTTTTGAATTTACCTATTTTAATTAACGAGTTACCTGTCAATGTAATAGTGAATTATTTTTCTTTAAATTTTTTAAAAATTTATTTTAACGCCTATCGAGTATGATTTAATAATTATTTTATTGAATTTTTTTCCTAAGTGTTAACCCATATGAAAATTAAGTGGAATTATATTAGGCGATAGTAAATTTCCTATAAACATTATTTGTAATAAAGTACAAATCCTCAATTATTAAATAATAATTAAATTGGATAAGTTTTTGATTATTGTTTTGGGTTCGTTACAATAGTATGAGATCAAGTCACCTAAGACAGGATTTACAATAGACCGGGTCAATTAGCATTTATTGAAAACCACCACCAATGCAACTTTCCACCAGGCTAGCCCGGGGCATATTTATTTTTACTTCCTGCCTGCTTTTACTTATATCCTACACGTTGTTTCGGCAAGTGAAAGATTTGATCATTTCCTATAATCAAATCAACAAAGCGAATATTATCAATCTTAAATTAGAGCAAACGCTGTCTACACTTAAGGATGCAGAAATTGCGCAACGCGGGTTTTTGCTTACAAACGATTCTGTCTTTCTTCAACCCTATAATGGTGCTTATGAAAAGTCAAAAAAATTATTGACTGATTTAAAAGCATTGACCATTAAAAACGTAGACCAGCAGAAAAATTTAAATGCTCTTACCACTTTTATAGAAGTAAGATTTAAAACTTTTAATACAGTCATCGATCAATACAATGACCCGGGTATAAACCAGGAAACCAGAAAATCGCATTTGCTGAAGGGAAAGACTTCAATGGATAGCATTCAAAATCATATTGCCGCTATTGCAAAAATAGAATCAGGTTTGATTGCCAGCAATGAAAAAGCCAGGCGCAAACACAGTTTTATGGCGCCCCTGTTTGCATTTTTATTAATGGTAACCGCAATTGGCGTTTTACTATTTTTTTACGATAAGACGATGAAGCAACTTACACGGTCAAAAAAATTATTATCGAAGCTGAGGAAAATTAATGTTCGCTTCAGGCAAAAAAATTACGAGTTGGAACTTTTTAACAAGGAACTGGATTCGTTCACCTACATAGCAAGCCATGATTTGAAAGAACCGCTTAGGAAAATATCTGTTTTTAGTAATTTACTGGAAGAAAGCGAATACAAGAATTTCAGTGAACAAAATAAAAATTACTTCCAACGGTTAAAGTTTTCTGTGGAACGTATGCAAAATTTATTGGATGATTTGTTGCTTTATTCCCATGTAACGAAAACATCATTTGGTTTTGAGGATGTTGATCTGAATGAGATCATCAGGGATGTTCGAAAGAATTTATCGGAGGAGATTGAAGCAAGTGGTGCAAAAATTACAACTTCAAATTTGCCTGTAATTAAAGGATTTTCTTTCCAGTTGCGCCAGCTTTTCGAAAACCTGGTTGCTAACTCAATTAAATACAGGCAGCCGGGCAAAGGTATTTGTATTAAGATAGAAAGCGCTATAGTGCATAAAGACCAGATCCCTTTTGGCAAGTTTAAAAAAAGCAATGAATATTATCGCATTACCCTAAAAGACAACGGCCTCGGATTTAACCAGGCCTATGCCGAAAAAGTTTTTGAAATATTCAAGCAGGTTCATGATAATCCAGAACTTGGTGGCACCGGAACCGGCTTAAGCATTTGCAAAAAGATTGTGCAAAACCATAATGGTTTAATAACCGTGGTCAGTAAAATGAACCTCGGAACCAAGTTTAAAATATATTTTCCAAAAATTGACCAAATAACTGAAAAAATTGATTTGTAGCATAGTTATTGCTAATATTTAACCAGTTTTCATAGGGTACGGATTAAAAACGGGCTAAGGTTTCTACCTAAGCCCTCTTTTTTTTATACCTCTTCGTAATCAATCTTGTTATGCAGCTTCATTTGCATATTGTTCTAAAAGCAAGTTGATACTATTCAGGTCAATATTCTCTTTTATTTTAAAAGAGCCAAGCGTAGAATCTGATTGATGTTCGTCCAAAAAATTCAATACTTCATGGTATTCCTTCCTATTCCAGAAATCATGAATGATGAAAAGTGTATCGGTCCAGCCATTTTCTATCACTTTAATAATTGAATACAGGCAACAGCAAACACGAAATCTTCCATCAATAAATATGGCATCTACTTTAATGTCATCTGAAATAACTTTTTTCCAAACTTCAGAATAGTATTTATACCATTGGTCTTGTTTGTCGAAAGTTTCGGGTTTACCCCATTTGTCGTGAACACCTAAATCAAGGAAAGTTGAATGTAAAAGGTCTCCGTTAAACTTTTTAACAAGGGAAATTGAATTCATGTAGGTATGAAAACTTAAGCTTGATTCGACAGAATATACCCTTTTTCCATTTTTTAAAAAATAGATTGTAGAACCACCTGACCCATACTCCAGGAAAGTCTTTTTGTCTTCGCACAAGGAATTGAATAACTGAAACTCAGAGTCACTCATAAAAGGCTGAAACAAGAATTTCGGGTACTTTCTTTTGAGGTCCCATTTTTTTTGCGTATCCGTTAAATTTTTTAATATTCGATTTGCAAAAGAAAATTGAATAGAAGATATATGTTTCTTCATAGGTGCATAGGATAAGCTTTAGTAGAATTACCAATCTAAAATAGCGATTAATTGAAGAGCTTCGTCAAACCAGCTCACATATATTATTATGCTATACAACGATTAAGCTGATTGTAACCTAAAATGTACAAGCAATTTTTTTTCTTTACTCAGTAATAAAAAAGGAAGCAAGTTGATTCAACTTCTTCCTTTTTTGAAACTAAAAATAAACAATCAAAATCCAGTACTTACATCGTAAGTTCTTCTTTTTTCTTACCGCTTTTTGTTTGCAGTTTACTAACACCTTCGGGCTCAATAATCACTTTCATCGCTTTTTCTTTTCCGGCATTGCCAAATACATCGTAAGCGCCTAAAATATCTTCAAGTAAAAAATGATGGGTAATTAATTTTTTAGGCTCAAGCTTGCCAGAAGTAACATTTTTAAGTAGCATAGGTGTTGTGTTGGTACTTACCAAACCCGTAGTTAAGGTGATGTTCTGAATCCAAAGTTTTTGAAGTTGCAGATCGACACTGTGGCCATGCACACCAATTACAGCGATATTACCACCGGGCCTTACTATATTCTGGCAAACATCAAACGTTGCAGGAACGCCAACTGCTTCAATAGCTACATCAACACCATCTTTTGTTTCACCCATAATTTTTTTCACTACATCTTCCGTTTCAGAATTAATAATGTCAGTAGCTCCAAATTTTCTTGCTGTTGCCAACCTGTTATTATCCAGGTCAATCATATAAATTTTTGCCGGTGAATAAAATTGCGCTGTTAATAATGCAGACAAACCTATCGGGCCAGAACCAACAATGGCAATGGTATCTCCGGGTTTTACACGACCATTTAATACGCCAATTTCAAAACCGGTAGGCAATATATCACTAAGCATAACAAGGGCTTCTTCATCGGCACCTTTAGGAATGTGGTGCAAACTATTATCGGCATGTGGAATGCAAACATATTCTGCCTGTGTGCCATTAATTAAATGTCCGAGTATCCATCCACCATCTTCACAATGTGCATACATGCCTTTTTTGCAATACTCACAAGATCCATCTGAAGTGATGCAGGAGATAATGACATGGTCGCCCTTTTTAAAATTTCTAACAGAAGTGCCCACTTCCTCAACAATACCTACACCTTCATGACCAAGCGTAGTGCCTGGTTTTACGGTAGGAACTTTTCCTTTTATAATGCCAAGGTCGGTACCACAAATGGTTGTTTTGGTTATTTTAATAATCGCATCGGTTGATTTGTTGATCTTGGGAACCGGTACTTCCTTTAATTCAATTTTTCCCTCGCCACCATAAACAAGGGCTTTCATTTTTTCTTTCATATTTAAAATTTTATGCGTTAAAAAACTTTTTAAAAGTGTTTGACAGGATAGAGGTTAAAAACGAGGTTGTTTCGCATAGCGCAGGTATAAAACAGGAACATTTATAATGCTGCGCTTATTTTTTTCTAAACATAAATCTAGAATTAAAGGTTAGCCTTAATACTGACCATTGTCACAATGGAAACTGATATGGATTACAAAACTTTTTATTAAAATTGAATGCATCATAAAGCCCTAATTACTTCTTGTTTCGAGGTTATTATTGAATATTTACGCAAACAATCATTATTAACTGTACCTTGATAAAATATTTGATCACAGCCCATTTCTACCCCATAATAACTACCAATCCTACTGGTTATAGACGGCTGTAGGTTTATCCTGAGACTATGTTTTCTTAAAGATGCATATTGAAGAAACCAATTCATTTTGTTCTAAATAATAATTAATTCACATGGATTTAGAATTTTTCAAGCATCGAAAAGTTCATTGATAAACCTAGTGTTACACCATGTTTGTTGGTAGCAATTAAAGTGCAGCAAGCTTAAGAAATTGAAGCAAAAACATTATTGATTTTTTCCTGCGCAGGCTCAATTAATGAGCCTGGTTCATTGATTCTTAAATCATGGTTGTGAACTCAAAATGGGCTGGCTTTTTACAGGCAGCGAGTTTGAATTGGAAAGAAGGTTCCACCGGGTTTTTAGTCTACCGCCGGTATTTGGATGATACTAATAGAAAGATAATTTTTAAAAAAACCAAAAC
>JAKFCI010000119.1:0-5724 GCA_036676725.1 Chitinophagaceae bacterium | reverse complement strand
AACCCCGAGAACGGGTGATGCAGTAGCCCTATCAGATATTAGCAAGACTGGCGGTGTTATTAATGCTTACGAAGCGGCTAAACTTGCTGCTCAAATAGCAGGTAATAATAAAATTCCAACAAAAAAAGTTGCTGCAAAAGCAGAAACTGCCCCATTAAAAGCTTTTTAAAAAATTTCTATATTGAAAAAAGCCCTGGCATTTGCCGGGGTTTTTTATTTTCACAAAAAAATTATGTCACGACCAAACTTAGAAAGGGTTCCACCGTTCTACCATAACTATATATCGTTGGTTAAAGATGATGCATTAGATGTTGCTTTTATTAAGCATCAAAATGAATATCCCGGAATATTGCAAGGCATCCCGGAAGAGAAATGGAACCATCGTTATGCAGAGGGTAAATGGACCATTAAAGAAGTTGTGCAACATGTAATTGATGCTGAAAGGATATTTAATTACAGGGCTTTGTGCTTTGCCCGGAAAGAAACCGCATCATTGCCGGGATTTGATGAAAACAGCTATGCAGCGCATTCAAAAGCAAATAAAAGAAATGGGGCAGACTTATTAACTGAATTAAATATCGTCCAGCAATCTTCTGCTTTACTTTTTAAATCGTTTGATGAGGAACAATTAGAAACAACAGGCACTGCCAATAATTCTTCGATTTATGTAAGGGCAATAGGCTTTATCACCATTGGACATGCATTGCACCATGCAAAAATTCTAAAAGAACGTTATTTATAAAAGATAATCTTATTTATAAAAAAACCCGCTATTTCAGCGGGTTTTATATTTTTAATTTATTGAAATTAGAAGGACTTAATTGGCGTTTCTTTTTTGCCTTTTGCTAAATTCTGCTGGTTTCTAACATCTGTTATAACCTTTACTGCCTGGTCTAGATAAATATCTTTGCTTCTACCTTTTAACCAAAGGTTGTAGCGTTCTTCTTTACCCTTGTCCTGCGCATGTTTAGCAGCATCTTGTGGTAAGTAAGCGATCTTTAATTCGCTATTTAAATTCATTAAAGAATCAATCTCTTTTACTTTAGCTTTTATTGAAGCCTGCTCCTTTTTAAAATCATTAATCTGCAAACTGTATTCCTTGTCATTTTGCTTAGAAAGCCATTCTGAATTCTGCTTAATTTTTTGAAAAACAGGATTAGCAGCAATGCGGGCATTACTTAAGTTCTTAATGGTCTGAAGATCGTAATTGCCTTCCCAAACTTTATAATTTGCCTTTGTTACTTCATCCCAAGGCATTGCATTTTCATTGTCTCTTTCGCGGAATTTATAAAACTCGTATTGGTCAGGAACAATAACATCCGGAACAACACCTCTTAACTGGGTGGATCCACCATTAATTCTATAAAATTTTTGAAGTGTCAACTTAACACTGCCTAAATCCGAATTTGGATTCATCATGTTAGATTCAAGATCCACACCAATGCTTCTTTGAACTGTACCTTTTCCATAAGTACTGGTACTGCCAATAACTACTCCTCTACCATAATCCTGTATCGCTGCAGCAAATATTTCAGAAGCGGATGCACTAAATTCATTAACCATTACTGTTAGCGGACCTTCATAAAGAACACCATTATCTTTATCACGCATAACCATTGGCTTGCCTTCCCTGTCTTTTACTTGTACAATCGGGCCTTCATCTATAAACAAACCAGCAATTTGCACTACATCATATAATGACCCACCTCCATTATTGCGCAGGTCCATTACAATGCCGTCAACATTGGCTTCTTTTAACTTTTGAACTTCTTTGGCAACATCAGCAGCACTACGTGCACCTTTCGGGTCTTCGAAGTCTGCATAGAATTCTGGTAAATAAATATATCCAACTTTTGATGTGCCGTTCTCAATAACTGCACTGCGGGCAAAGGTTTCATCCTGCACTATTTCATCTCTGATAAGCGCAACGCTTTTCAAACTGCCATCTTTCTTTTTCAACGTTAATGTTACCTGCGTTCCCTTCTTACCACGAATTAACTTCACCGCATCTTCAACAACATAACCAGTTAATTCAACAGCGCTGTCTTTTCCTTGCGCTACTTTAACAATAATATCTCCTACTTCAAACTGCTCTGATTTTTGCGCAGGGCTTCCGGTAAGCAGGCTGGTGATCTTAATATTGCCATCATCATATTGCAAAGAGGCACCAATGCCATAAAAGCTTCCTTTTAGTTGCTCATCGAAATAGCGTTTATCTACCGGTGGAAAAAACTCGGTATAAGGATCCATTGTTTGCGTAATTGTATTTACAAACACATTGAACTTATCATCATCATTAAACTTCAGGCGATAGCGTTCAAACATTCTATCCATTATGCGGCCTACTTTTTCACGGGCTTCTTTTTCCAAAACAGCATCGGTTTTTACAACAAAACTGTCTTTGCCTTTATTCTTTTCTCTTATTTCTAAAGATTCAACATAACGGTCAAGTGCTAAATATTTAAGCTTTTTGCGCCATGCTTCTTTGCGTTGTGCTTCGGTAGTTGAAAACTGCAATTTCTTGTTATCAGTAACAACAGATTCTTTAATTGTAAAATCAAATGGTTCTGACAAAATATTCTTATAGACTTTAGTTGCTTCCTCTACCCTTTTGTTAAAGAGTTTGCCGGCTTCCATAAAGAATTCAACCGGTGCACCTTTTATCTCATCATCCAAACGAGTCTCGTATTTTTTCAATGCATCAATATCTTGTTGCATCATAATGTTTTTATCCGGATCAAGGTCTTCAAAATATTTTTGATAAACCTTTTTAGAAAAAGCATCATTAATATCCTTAGGGCTAAAATGACCTTGGGTGAGAATTACACCAAGGTTTTGAAGTATACGTTCGTATTTTGATGGCGGTTCAGCTTTACCTGTTCCTAAAGTTTGAAAAGCCAAAAAAATTCCACCTGCTAACATCAGCAGTAACAAAGGAAGTCTCTTCATATTCATAAAGTATTTTATTGCCTTAGGCATATGTACCAAATTTACTGTAAAAAATGAGGGTTGCTGCATTTATCATCCTTCTTAACAAACGTTTTTGATGAGTGGAAAGTGCAAATAAAAAGGGCAAGGCCCAAGCCAAATTCACGATTTCTAAAAATTAAATGGAAAGAGGAAAAATTAATAATGAATGTTTCATTATTTTTGCACCCTTCAAACGGTGGTTGTAGCTCAGTTGGTTAGAGCACTAGATTGTGGTTCTAGGGGTCGCGGGTTCGAGCCCCGTCTCCCACCCTGGAAAAAAATCCCGCTTATCAGCGGGATTTTTCTTTTATCATAATTCTCTCCTAATAAGGTTAATTAAAGTTAACGTTCCTTGATAAAGCTTTGTGCCTGGTTTACCTTCGCGATTCTAAAAAAAATTTGATGAAGATTTTAGTTTTAATGATTGGTTTACTTACAAGTGCAGCAGCTTTTGCCCAGCCGGGAATGAATGCAAACAGGGGCGGGCAACAAATGTCGGGCAGATTTTATGGAAGAATTGTTGATGCAGCAAATAAAGGAATTGAAGCTTCCTCTGTTGTGCTGGTGCAGGACAAAATGGATTCTGCAACAAAAAAACGTAAAGAAATTGTAGTAGGTGGAATGCTAACTGCAGCCAATGGCGATTTTAGTATTGAGAACGTACCGGTAATGGGAAAATACAAATTGCGTGTTACCGGAATTGGTTATAAAACTTTAGAGCAGGAAGTAGCTTTTAAAAGACCAACTGGTGGCGACCAGGCAGCGATGCTCAATGCCTTTGATAAAGACCTTGGAAATATAATTATAGAAATTGATGAAAAATTATTAGCAGGTGTTACCGTAACTGCTGCTAAGCCGCTGCTTCAATTAGGTATAGACCGTAAAATTTTTAATGTAGATAAAAATATTACTTCGGCCGGAGGTTCTGCAATTGATGTAATGAAAAATGTTCCTTCTGTTTCTGTTGATATAGATGGTAATGTAACCTTACGCAATAATGCACCGCAAATATTTGTTGACGGGCGACCAACAAATTTAACGCTCGAACAAATTCCGGCAGATGCAATTGAAAGCGTAGAGATCATTACAAATCCCTCAGCAAAGTTTGATGCTTCGGGTGGTACAGCAGGTATTTTAAATATTGTTTTGAAAAAACAAAAAAGAGTTGGCTACGCAGGCAATATCAGGTCAAACATTGATTCTCGCGGCCGTGTTGGGTTTGGTGGAGATATTAATGTAAGGCAAAACAAAGTAAACATGTTTGCCAGTGCAAACTATAACCAGCGAAAATCTATTAGCGAAGGCTTTACAGACAGGTCTACTTTTGGAACAAAGAGCAGTCGATTATTCTCTGATGACAATACAGAAATGGTTGGTGCATTTGGTTTTGGGAGAGCCGGCTTTGACTATTTCATCAACAACAGAAATACAATCACTTTAAGCGGAACGATGGCAAGAGGAAAATTTTCGCCTTTCACTAACAGTGATATTTCAATAGATTCTTTTGCTTCTGGTGTTAATACCTACTCGGAATTCAACCAGCGCATTTCTAATTCAGAAAACAATTTTCGCAATTTAGGATCGCAATTAAGCTTTAAACACCTTTTTCCAAAAGCTGGCCGCGAATGGTCGGCAGATGTAACGTATAATAGAGGCAAAAGCGATAACGAGAATCAAATAAGGACAGACTATTTTTTGATGCCAGGAAAAACCTTTGACCGCACCTACCAGCAACTGCAATTTGGTGCCAATGAAAATGAGAACCTTATTTTTCAAACGGATTATGCAAATCCTATAAATGAAAAATCAAAATTTGAATTAGGTGCCCGCGCAACGATACGTACAATTGAAAGCAGTACGAAATACGTATTTCCAAATAGGGATAGCCTGGTAAATTATTCTAACGAAGACAGGGTTTATGCAGCTTATGCAACCTTCTCTAACCGCATTAAAAACTTTGGCTACCAGCTAGGATTGAGAGCCGAAAGTTCTTTAAACGAAGGGATACTTGATTTTAAAACTCCTTATAAAACTGAATTCCCGGTTAGTTTATTTCCAAGTATTTTTTTAAGCCAAAAACTTACAGAGTCAAACGACCTGCAATTAAACTACAGCCGTCGTATAAACAGGCCTAACTTTTTCCAATTATTTCCTTTCACAGATTTTAGTGATTCATCAAATATTAGCAGGGGCAATCCAGACTTGAAACCAGAGTTCACAAATTCTTTAGAACTTTCTTATTCGAAGATTTTTAAGAACCGCGATAATTTTATTGCATCCGTATATTTTAAAAACACAAACGATCTGATTACTCGTTTTTTAAGCCGCGAAACTGACCCGGTAACTAAAGGAGAATATTTTGTAAATACTTACATCAATGCAGATCGCAGTTATGTTACAGGTTTGGAATTAACCAGCCGTAATAAAGTAACCAAATGGTGGGATGTAACCTCAAATGCTAACTTTTTTACTGCCAAAATTGATTTGGATAACAGTCCCGATCCCGACCAGTTTTTAAGTTATTTTTTAAAATTGAATAACACTTTTAAACTTCCTAAAAATATATCATTACAGCTATCTGGCGATTATCAATCAAAAATTGTTTCATCCCCGGGTGGTACTGGTGGCGGACGCGGTGGACATGGCGGTGGCGGCATGTTTGGCGGTGGTGGCGGTTCGGCTTCTCAAGGCTTTATACGTCCTAATTACGGTGTGGATGCTGCATTGCGATATGAATTTTTAAAAAATAAAACT
>JAKFCI010000118.1:0-2620 GCA_036676725.1 Chitinophagaceae bacterium | reverse complement strand
CAGATATAATCTTTCTTGTACCAATCAATTGGGGGATTAGCTCAGCTGGGAGAGCGCTTGCATGGCATGCAAGAGGTCAGGGGTTCGAGCCCCCTATTCTCCATAATTCGAAAACCTTTGCGCCGCAAAGGTTTTCTTTTTTTTTCATACCTCGCCACTCCTACTTCTAATAAAAAACATATGGGTATTTTTACCTTTTTTATAAAATTCCTATTGCAAATCTACATATTACTATAATAAAATCAAAAATGTAGTTTAAAAATTTAGAAAAATCTGTATTCAAGGAGGAAATCGTTAATAATTGTTTCCGTACTAATTAATCTTCTTTCCACGATCTTTTATTACCTCAACAGATGACCAATCAGCATTGTCTTTTATTTTAACCTCAATTTTGACCAAAGGTTATATACGAGAGGGGGGGCTTCCATTGGAGGCACAAAAAACTAAGGTTATCTCTGAAAGCGATTACACTTCTATTGTTCAGTCACCATCATTTCAAACATTACTCTCCGAGAAGAAAAAATTCATCATCCCAGTCACCATATTCTTTTTTTGTTTTTATTTTGCATTACCGATCCTAACTTCCTATACGACCGTGCTAAATCAAAAATTTATTGGCAGCATTACTTGGGCATGGGTTTTTGCCTTCTCGCAATTCGTCATGACATGGGTATTGTGCATGCTTTACTCAAAAAAAGCACAGAGATTCGACGAATTGGCTAATGAAGTAATCCAAGAAGGAGGGATCAACAAATGAATACTGCTGCTTTTACTATGTTTTTAGGTATCGTTTTTATAACGTTAATTGTTACATACTACGCTTCTAAGCGGACGAAAAATGCAAGTGAGTTCTATACAGCCGGCGGGGGTCTTACAGGTTGGCAGAATGGACTTGCCATTGCGGGGGATTATATGTCCGCTGCATCCTTCCTTGGAATTGCAGGTGCTGTAGCATTAACGGGTTTTGATGGCTTCTTTTATAGTATTGGTTTCCTGGTTGCTTATCTTGTTGTCCTTTATTTAGTTGCAGAACCTCTAAGAAACCTTGGAAAATATACCTTTGCAGATATGATTGCTGCAAGATTCGATGCAAAAAAAGTCCGTGGTTTTGCGGCGATGAACACTGTAACCATTTCCATTTTTTACATGATCGCACAACTTGTTGGTGCAGGTGCACTTATAAAATTATTATTGGGGTTAGAATATACCACATCCGTTTTAATCGTTGGGGTTCTAATGACTGTTTACGTTATTTTTGGAGGAATGCATGCAACAAGCTGGGTACAAATAATTAAAGCAGTTCTTTTAATGGGCGGTACCTTAGTCATCTCTATGATTGTATTTGCGAAATTTAACTGGAGTATTACCGATATGTTTGCGCAAATGAAAACGGCAACACCATTAAAGGAAACCTTTTTAAATCCTGGTGTAAAATACAAAATTGGCCTAGATACGATTTCATTAAACCTGGGATTAGTTTTAGGAACAGCAGGTCTTCCCCATATTCTTGTCCGCTTCTTTACAGTAAAGGATGCGAAAACAGCTCGTTCCTCGGTCGTTTATGCTACTTGGATTATTGGTCTTTTTTACGTTATGACCATTTTCCTCGGCTTCGGTGCTGCCGCTTTTGTGGGCAACAGTACTATTATTGCTGCCAACCCGGCAGGAAATATGGCTGCTCCACTTTTAGCACAAGCACTTGGTGGAAATATGCTGTTTGCTTTTATTTCAGCGGTAGCATTTGCAACTATTCTAGCCGTTGTTGCCGGCCTTGTTTTGACAGCAGCTTCTGCTTTTGCCCATGATTTCTATAATGTAATCCTTAAAAAAGGAAAAGCAACGGAAAAGCAGCAAGTAGGTATGGCGCGCTGGGCAGCAGTTGGGGTTTCTGTCATTTCTATTATTCTTGCCTTAGGAGCACAAACCCTTAATGTCGCCTTCCTAGTGTCACTTGCCTTTGCCGTCGCAGCAAGTGCAAATCTGCCTGTTATTCTATATACCATCTATTGGAAACGTTTTAATACGACCGGCGCTATCTGGGCAATGGTGGTTGGACTCATCTCCGCAATAGGCTTGGTTATCGTCAGCCCGAATGTATTCAGCCCTGAAGTTGGAAAAGCTATTTTTGTCGGTGAACCATGGTTCCCATATACAACTCCAGGAATTGTTTCTATTCCACTCGGATTTATTGCAGGTTACCTTGGAACCATCTTCTCAAGCCAAAAAGCCGATGTGAAAAGATATGAGGAAGTACTGGTTAAATCAAACACTGGAATTAATATCAGCAGATAATTAATCAAATGGGACTGAATCATATTCAGTCCCACTTTTTTTTGTCATCGCATCATCTTTTTCAGAAATAATTTTATCTTGGTCCTTTTCTTCCTGAACTTGTTTTCGTACTGTTCCTTCCAGACTTACCTGTAAAGGAATTTCTTTCGGCATCGCTATTTCTTCCAGTTCTATTGTCTTTTCTACCTTTATCGTTTCTAGCTCGAGAAGTGCTAGCCCTTTCTTTTCCCATTCCACGGTTGACTTTTTGAGCAGCACTTTGTCCTCTTTTAACGCCTTCTGTTTTCCCTTTGTTCTCATCGGTATTACCAATATTTTGTTTGGGAAT
>JAKFCI010000117.1:0-3546 GCA_036676725.1 Chitinophagaceae bacterium | reverse complement strand
GCTTCACCCTCTACCATCATAATGTTCTTTTCGGTAGCGGCAATAACAAAGTCAAGATCAGAAATTTCCATTTCCGCTCTCGTAGGATTGATCTTAAATGATCCATTCACCCGTGAAACACGAACTTCTGAAATCACTTCCTGGATTGGAATAGTTGAAACTGCTAACGCAGATGAAGCCGCAAGGCAAGCCATTGCATCAGGCATGATCTGGTCATCGCTTGAAACAAGGGTTACAATTACTTGTACTTCACATAAATAGTCTTCGGGGAATAACGGACGCAATGCCCTGTCAATCAAGCGTGAAGTAAGAATTTCGTAGTCGTTAAGGCGGGCTTCTCTCTTAAAGAATGAACCCGGAATGCGACCTGCAGAAGAAAACTTTTCCATGTAATCCACAGAAAGCGGGAAGAAATCCTGCCCTTCTTTAGGTTTTTCAGTAGCACAAACGGTAGCCAGAATGATACAATTACCACTTTTAACGGTAACAGATCCATCTGCCTGGCGGGCTAAACGACCAGTTTCAATGGTAATTTCCCTGCCATCGCCTATATCAAAGGTTTTTGAAAATTTTTGTGTAAGCATTTTTAATTTTTGAATTGGATTAACTAAGGTTAAACTCCAATGTTTTTTCTAAAGATTATTTCCTACCTGGTGAATTTTTATAGCTAAAAAACACACCTGTGTAAAGCAAAAAGCCCTTCCTAACTGGAAGGGTTTGGTAAGGGCTTTTAATTTATTTACGGATACCTAATTTTTCAATCAGCGATCTGTAGCTGCCTAGGTTGTGTTTTTGTAAGTAGTTTAATAACCGGCGACGACGTCCTACAAGGTGCATCAGGCCACGGTGTGTTGAGAAATCCTTCTTATTAGTTGAAAGATGACCAGCAATTTGAGCCATACGCTCAGTGATCAATGCAATTTGACCTTCAATAGAACCTGTATTGGTTTCTGAACCTGCGTGAGTGGCAAAAATGCCCGCTTTTTTTTCTTTAGTTAATGGCATCTGTGATTTTTTTGATCTGCTCCCGAATTAGAAGCGTATTAGTTTACTTATTTTGGCGGCAAAGGTAGGGAAATTGAATTATATAAAGCGCAAGTTGTAGGCTTATAGTAAGTTATTGATTCTATAAACTGCTACCGTTTGGGCTCAAATAATAAAAAAGCTGTTTTAATTGGTAAGCCAGCTCAATAAAATTGATCATTTGAAAGGAGCGTCGCCACAAAGTTCCATAAATGTTCAAAAGCTTGAATCAAAAATCATTGCTTTTGCCAGTTTTCGATTTTTAGCAGTTTAAAGAATTCGTTTTCATTAAATTCTCTTACCTCGCCGGGCGCAAGATCATTAAGACTAAGATCTTCAATAGAAACACGGACCAGACGACGACACCGGTGGTGGATGGCCGCAACCATTTTACGTACCTGGTGAAATTTACCTTCGGTTAGGGTTATGCGCAGCCATGTGTAAGGAGGGTAATTTTTTTGAAGTTCAATTGGTTCGAATTTATACCCCGGTTCAGTAACAATAGCTGCATCACAAGGTGTGGTGGTCCATTGTATTCCACCTTTAATTTTAATGGGAATACCAGTTTTTAATTTTTGTAATTGCGCTTCGCTAACATTGCCTTTTACCTGTACAAGGTAAGTTCGCTTGTGAGGCACTTGGCCCTGGAAAAGCAAATTAGTTACTCGCTTATTAGTTGTCAAAATCAACAATCCTTCGCTGTTGCTATCAAGCCGGCCAATGGCATGGATACCTGCAGGAAAATTAAAATCTAAACTTCCCAACAGCAAAACATTATCGGTACTTACAAACTGAGACACCATATTAAATGGCTTATTGACAATAAAATATCTATGAGCAGGTTCGTTCATTAAAAATTCAATAAACGAAATTATTTGTATTTATGAAGTTTAAATTATTTTGTCTGGCTTTAAGAATGATTTGTATGCTTTTCCAGAAAGAAACAATAATGGACAATTTATTATCCCTATTTAATTTCGGGTAATGGAATCGCATTTATCAAACGATACAAAAACAATTTTAGGGTTACAATTACCTACAGACCCTAGGTGGGTAAACCTTGCAGAAAAATCGTTACAAGATATTTTGACGGACCACGCATATTGCGAACAAAAAGCGGCGATCTCCTGCATTTCATTGATTCAACGGTACAGCCGTAGAGAAAAATTAGTTCAAGAACTTGCGCCTATAGTTACGGAAGAATGGGGACATTTTCGATTGGTGTTAGCTGAATTACAAAAACGTGGTTTGCAACTAGGCAACCAAAGAAAAGACGAATATGTAAATGCTTTATTGCATTTTGGGCAAAAAGGAGGTGATGAAGAAGGCAGGCTTTTGGATCAATTACTTTTTATGGCCATGATTGAAGCCCGCAGCTGTGAACGGTTTAAACGATTGAGTGAAGGATTGGCAGATGATTACTTGCGGAAATTTTACAGGCGTTTTATGGAAAGCGAGGCAGGCCATTATACTTTGTTTATTGAGCTGGCAGAAACTTACATTGAAAAAGAAAAGGTTTCTAAACGCTGGCAGCAATGGCTGAATTACGAAGCAGAAGTAATGAAAACATTAGAATTACGAGGAGACCGAATGCATTAATAACGCTAATCCATATTCGAAAAATATTTTATCTCATCCTCCAGGTTTAGAAACGGATGTTGCTCCTTTAAGTTTTTTACTTTCTCCAGGTTACTGATCATAAAATTTGCATGCGCTTTTGAATGCGGATGTGTAGAACGATGTTTTCTTGCAATATTTAATTTCCTGATCTCTTTAATAATATCATTGGTTTTCTCTGACATGAATGTTTTAATAAATTGCTCCAAAACATATTCTGTAGCCAGGTAATTGGGATGCACCATATCTTCGGAATAAAAGCGATAATCCCGAAGAATATCAATGACTATTTCATACGAAGGAAAATAAAAAAGTTTATCAAATTTATTTACAAGGTGATGAACCGATTCTAAAAGCCTGGCCTTACTCCTATTATTCTCCACAACACCATCGCGAATATGCCGCACAGGACTAATAGTAAAAATTATATTGAGCTTTGTATTGAATCGAAATAACTGGTGTATCACATTATCAAGGTGCGCAACAGTTTCATCTATTGTCAACATATGTTTTTGAAACCATTGAGCCGGTGCGCGGTGGCAATTTGCAACACCGCCATTCGGAAGCGATTCCCTACCAATTTCTCCTTCTTGTAAACGATAACTAAACGATGAACCAAGGGTAATGATCAGCCAATCAGCATCCTTTAAAAAATGATGGGCATGTGTTTGAGACGAATTTATGTTTTGAATAACCGTTTCTTTATTCGTACTTGAAAATCTGCTGTGATGTCGCCAGCTATTCCAAATCTCGCCCAATTGAAACACATCTTTTTCAGAATAATGATCGTTACGGATATAAGAGGTGAGGCTTGATGAAACACTTGCCGGATCAAACAAAATGCCGTTAGGATTTTGCACAACCTCAAACTTCAGGCGGGATAAATCACCGCCAATGTGTTCTGTA
>JAKFCI010000116.1:0-7494 GCA_036676725.1 Chitinophagaceae bacterium | reverse complement strand
AACGAGGCAAAAAGCGATGACTATTTGTTTTTAACCAAACCACTTGGCGTGGGTATTTTGACAACAGCAGAAAAAAAAGGAATCCTGCATGATGATCATATTGGTTTGGCAGCAAAGCAAATGATGCAGTTAAATATTGTAGGAGAAAAATTAGGAAAGATTACCGGCGTAAATGCAATGACAGATGTTACAGGCTTTGGCTTATTGGGTCACCTGGTTGAAATGGCTGAAGGAAGCGGTTTAACAGCAGTAATTGATTTTGAAAATATACCCTTGATTACACCGGAACTGTTTACTTACATCGAAAAAAAATCAATCCCCGGTGGTACCAATAGAAACTGGGACAGTTATGGTGATAGGATTGGCGCTATAACAGATCTGCAAAAAGCTGTTTTGGCAGATCCGCAAACCAGCGGCGGATTATTGATCTCCGTTAGAGAAGAAAGCCTGGAGGAATTGATATCGGTTTTAAAAGAAAACGACCTGGAAAAATTTACAACACCGGTGGGCCGGTTTAAAAAACAAACGGGTAGCCTGGTAGAATTAAAATAAATTATTTTATTATAGCATCGATTGCTTTAGCCAGTTGATGATCTTTTTCTGTTATTTTATTTCCTGCACTGTGTGTGCTGAGCGAAATGTCCACTTTATTCCAGGTGTTCGTCCAGGTTGGATGATGATCCATTTTTTCTGCTTCCAACGCAACTCTTGTCATGAAGGCAAATGCTTCACTAAAGTTTTTGAATTCAAATTGACGTGTTAATTGATTATCCTTTTCCTGCCACATGTTATTATAATTTTTGGATGAACAGATTAAATTTTAAAAAACAAGATTCTCTTTATGTACAATTTTCTCTGATGCCAGGTCAAGCACCAGTTGTACACCATTGATAAGACGGATACCCGCCATTACCTGTTCAATATATTCATTTGACACCACATCGCCTTTCAATAAATATAAAAAATCAAGGTGTTTAAATTCTGGCAAAAGGAACTCTCCGTCAATATGGTTTTTATAAATGTAATGACAGAGGGAACTATTATCTTCAAAATAACTATAAACCGAAAAATAGTAGGTGCGTTTTTTCCTGATCAGTTGAATCTCTATGTCAGGATTATTCCGCAGGTCCATATTCATGAGTGCATTCAACTGCCAGCAAAACTGGTAGTCTTTAATGGGAGCCATAATACCCAGCAACCGGGTTTCATCAAAAAATTCTTCAGTAAGTTCTTTTGTGTTTAATACCAGTTTGGATGTGGCCATAAAATGGTTTTCTATTTATCAAAACTGCACAGGTGATTCGTTAATCGTTTCTCCTCTCTTGTATTTTACAGTTGTATTATCACCCTTCTTAAACTTCGATAATGCCTGCATATAATCTTCCATTGAGTTAACCGGCATCTCTCCTAATTGAACAACAATATCCCCTGTTTTTAAACCCGCCTTATGTGCGGGTCTTCCTTCTGTTACGCCATCCGCTTTTACACCGGGACCGCTAAATGTATAATCAGGCATAATTCCCAGCGATACGGAGAATCTCGCCGTAGTACCCATTTGCTTTTCCTTTGTTTTTGTAAAGGCAAGTTTTTGCTGGTCTTTATTTATCCGGTTGATGATATCCGTTATAAATAACATGATCTGGTATGAGCCGGTTACATTTACTTTATCAGCATCATCGGAAGGTTTATGATAATCTGTGTGTAAACCGGTAAAGAAAAATAAAACGGGTATATCCTTTCGGTAAAATGAAGTATGATCGCTGGGACCACTGCCACTTGAATCAACTTTTATGGAAAACGGCAATTTATTTTCAGCACTGATAAATGACCATGATGGCGATGTTCCTACACCACCTACTGTAATCGCCTTATTACTGTCAGTTAATCTACCGATCATATCCATATTGATCATGTAATTGATTTTGCCGAGATCAACCGTTGGGTTTTCAACAAAATATTTTGAACCAAAGAGACCCAGTTCTTCACCCGAAAAAGCAATGAACAGGTAGTTGCTGTTTTTGTATTTTTTATCCATTAATATCCTGGCAAGTTCGATAAGTGCAGAAGTTCCGCTGGCATTATCATCTGCACCATTATGAATTTGTTTTGGTCCATTGCGCATCAATGAATTGCCACCTTCACCCCAACCTAAATGATCGAAATGGGCACCCAATACAACGGTCGCCGCAGCGCCATTATCAATATATCCAATAACATTTTTCCCTTTTCTTACTTTGGCGCCAATGTCAACTTTTAATTTGATATCCATAGACGCACCTTCGTCACTTAAATATTTAGTTGCCGCTTCAGGTGTAATATAGATCACGGGTATTTTTAATGGTTCAACTGCATCTTTTCCCATAAATGCCAAATCATCCTTTACACCGGAAGTGTTGTAAACAAAAACTGCAGTTGCTCCTTTATCCTGCATTTCTTTTGCCTGTGTTTTTACTGCTCCGCCCAAATCAAAATGCGGGTTTGATTTGTTTTCTTCAATCAATTCTTTAAGATTTAAAAACCAGGGCATTTGCGCTTCCCGAAGTGCAATAGATGGAAGAGCTTCTAAGGAAGCATTAGAACTATAATTAAAAGGAAAAAAATCTTTGTTTAAAGAGAGGGCATTATCATTAATAAACAAATGCGTTGTTTGATTTACCTGTTTTCCTTCATCAACGTCAAATGGCTGGTAAAAACCATCTGAACCCTTAGGCAACAAGCCTACATTTTTAAATGCAGTACTTATGTATTCTGCAGCCAGGCGTTCACCTTCTGAGCCGGTAAGCCTGCCTTCTAATTTATCAGAAGATAAAAATGCAACATGCAATTTTAAATTCGAAATGAGTTGCTTGTCTTCTTTTTTAAGTTTTTGGCTATTGCCAAACAAAAAACTAAATAAGAACAAAAAAGAAAATAGGTGTTTTCTGGTCACGACTGGATGTTTTAAAATGTAACGAGGACAAAATTATCTATTGCTCACTTAAGGAGACGATTAATCTTCTTTTTTCATTCACCTATTTCCTTAACCTTTTGTAAAACTTCCAATATCGTAAGCTGTTGCTGCAGAGCAAGGTTAACTTTGCGCCCCGAAAGCGTGCCGCAAAAAAATATACATATTGCTTTAGTTGGAAATCCAAACAGTGGAAAGAGCTCCTTATTTAATTGCCTAACCGGGTTAAATCAAAAGGTAGGCAATTTCCCGGGCGTTACGGTTGATAAGAGAACCGGTACAAGTTTATTCTCCGATAACACCACTGCCAATATTATTGATCTTCCCGGAACTTACAGTCTTTACCCGAAGCGATTGGATGAATGGGTTAGTTACCGTGTTTTAATTGGCCAGGATAAAGATATTAATGCTGATGTTTTTGTGGTGGTAGTTGATGCCAGCAATCTTAAACGCAACCTTCTTTTTTGTACACAAATCATCGATCTGAAAAAACCCGTTGTTCTGGCACTAACAATGGTTGATCTTGCAAAGACGAAAGGAATTCACATCAATGTATCTGAACTTGAAATTGAATTAGGGGTTCCTGTTGTTTCTGTTAATCCAAGAAAACAAAAAGGGGTAGCGCAATTAAAAAAAACAATAGAACAAACAGCATCTAACCTTTATAGAATTCCCGCAAGGGATTTTATTGATAACAAGGCTTTGTGTGCCACACCGGTTTTGGAAATGCAGGAACTAATCCCCGGCATTAGTGATTATGCCGCTATTCATTACCTGATAAACCACGAGCATTTTGAGCTAGGTACTACCATACAGGATAGTATTGAAAATATTGAACGTAAAAATAATTTTAACCCGACTAAAACACAGGCCACTGAAATTTTACAACGGTACACCCGCATTAAACATGTGATGAAGGTGGCAGTTTCTGAACCCGATCCCTTACAAAAAACCATTTTTACAGACAAGCTGGATAATGTTTTGTTACACAGGAGGTGGGGTTATTTAATTTTATTGGCTGTTCTTTTTTTATTATTTCAATCTGTTTTTTTATTGGCACAAATTCCCATGGATTGGATCGATTATGGATTTTCTGCTGCGAGTGGATGGCTTTCTAATAATTTACCCCAAGCCTGGTGGAGCGATCTATTAATAAATGGTGTAGTAGCCGGTTTGGGTGGTATTTTCATTTTCATTCCGCAGATCATGATCCTATTTGGGCTGATCACCTTGTTGGAGGATACCGGTTACATGGCCCGCATTTCGTTTTTAACGGACAGGCTTATGCGCAGTGTGGGACTAAATGGGAAAAGTGTAATGCCTTTGATCAGTGGTTTTGCTTGTGCGGTGCCCGCCATTATGAGCGCCAGGAGCATTGAGAATAAAAAAGAACGTTTACTTACTATTTTGGTTACGCCGCTAATTAGCTGTTCTGCCAGGCTTCCTGTTTATACAATTTTGATTGGTCTTGTAATTCCCAATAAATACTTTTTAGGATTTTTAGGTTTGCAAGGCTTGGTTATGATGGGCCTTTACTTGCTCGGATTGGTTATGGCCCTTGTGGTTTCCTACATCGCCAAGTGGTTTATTAATATTAAAGAAAAAAGCTTTTTTATTTTAGAATTGCCAACCTACCGTGCACCACGTTGGAACAATGTGCTTCATACAATGGTTAATAAAGCCAAGATATTTGTAACTGATGCGGGCAAGGTGATCATGGTAATTAGTTTAATTCTTTGGGCATTAAGTTCTTTTGGACCACCTAAAAGAATGGAAACAATAAGCAAACAATATGAACTTGAGAAAGCTCAAAACATAAAGCCGATCGAGGAAGTAGAAAATGAATACAGCACCGCAAAATTGGAGAATTCTTTTGCAGGCATTTTGGGTAAAAGTATAGAGCCGGCTATACAGCCATTAGGTTACGATTGGAGAATAGGAATTGCATTGATAACTTCTTTTGCTGCACGTGAAGTTTTCGTTGGTACGATGGCAACCCTTTATAGCGTGGGTGATGACAATGAAGGCTTGCGCTTGAAAGATAAAATGAAGGCTGCAAAAAAACCGGACGGTACGCCTCTGTTTACTCTTGCAACCGGTTTATCGCTGATGATCTTTTATGTATTTGCCATGCAATGTATGAGCACGCTTGCTATTACACGTAGAGAAACCAAAACCTGGAAATGGCCAGTAATTCAATTTACTTACATGACAGCGCTTGCTTATTTAATGAGCCTTATTGCTTATCAATTGCTAAAATAATTCCAAAGTAATCTGGAGATCTTTCTTGTTAATTGCCAGGCTTCGTTATCTTTTTCCCAACTTTCATCTTTATTATTTTTGGTGCAGATGCAAAAAATATAGCGTGCACCATTTCCATTCACAAATAAAACTTCACTACGGCTCTTATCTACTGCACCACCCTTACTTGCAACAAATACATCTGAGGGGATTTGTGAGATTGCATAGTCATCCCAATAATTTCTTCCTAATAAGCGAAGCATATATGCGCTTTGTTCTTTGTTGATCACTTCACCATTCACAAGTTTTTCCATAAGCACTGCCATTTCTTTAGGCGTTGTTTGTCCCCATCCAAATTCAGTTCTGTTTGTTTCCCTACCCGGTGTCCTCGAATTTACCCTTGTGTTTTTAAAACCCAAACTATCTAATAGTTCATTAATTCGTGTGCCTTTACCCGCAAGGCTTTGCAGCCACAAGCTTGCTGTGTTGTCACTCATTGTAAGCATAAGCATTACCACCTTACTTAGTTCAATCGTTGCACTATCCCTTAATGACCCGAGAATATCTACACCTTCATACAATAAACTATCGCGGTATTGCATGTTTTGGTTGAAGGTCAATTCGCCCTTGTTTACCTTATCCATTACCCCAATCAAAATTGGTATTTTAACCATGCTTGCTGTTGGAAAAATAGTATCTGCATTTATGCTAATGGTTTTCCCTTTTTTCAGATCTTTTACATAAATGCCAATACTACCGTTATAACCTTGTAATAAAGTTGCTACCTGCTTTTCCAGCTTTTTATCCTTACGTTGAGCAAAACCAGTATGAATAATAAAACATGCAAATACAAAAATTAAAAAATGCTTCATAATTTTTTATTTGCATTCAAATAATCAAGCGCCAAATAGCAATAAGCTTTTATACCAGTTTGCATGCCTGCTTCATCAATAACAAAATCAGGTGTATGGTGCGGCGCTGAAGTTTTCGGATCTTTTCCTGCTGTTAATCCACCAACATAAAAATATAGCGAAGGAACTTTCTCGGCAAAGAATGAGAAATCCTCTGCACCTGTTACCGCATCCATAACGATCGCATTATTATTGGTCGCCTTTTGTAAAGAGGGCAGCATCAATCTTGTTAGCTCGGGGTTATTATAGGTAACAAGTGTTTTTGGAGATATAGTTACATCGGCTGTTGCACCAGATGCTTCTGCAATATTCTTTGCAGTTCTTTCAATACGTTGCCACACTTCTTTTTGCATGCCTTTATCCAATGTTCTAATTGTACCCGCAATTGTAGCTTCTTCGGGTATAATATTTTCCCGAACGCCGCCCTTAAAAATTGTTGTTGAAATAACGACTGCATTTTTTGTCAATTCTGATTGCCTGCTTACAATTGCCTGCAAGCCATTAATTATTTGTGCACCAATTACAACGGGGTCAACGCCAAGCCAGGGTTGCGCCCCATGCGATTGTTTGCCATTGATTTTGATTGTAAACCAGTCAGATGCCGCCATAATACCTTCTTCCCTGTATTTTATTTGCCCAATAGGCGTTTGTGCATTTATGTGAAGCCCGAACATTGCTTCCACTTTTGGGTTTTCCAATACACCTTCTTTCACCATTAATGCAGCGCCGCCCTCTTCTCCCTCCGGAGGACCTTCCTCTGCCGGTTGAAAAATAAATTTAATAGTACCTGCTAAATCTTCTTTCATACCCGATAAAATTTCTGCAGCTCCTAATAGCATTGCCACATGTGTATCATGCCCGCATGCATGCATTGTTCCCACTTGTTGTCCATTATAGGTTGCTTTATCCTTGGAACGGAAGGGCAAGGTATTTCTTTCGGTTACGGGCAAGCCGTCAATATCCGCTCGCAAACCTATAGTGGGCCCGGGTTGCGCACCTTTTAAAATGCCCACCACGCCTGTTTTTGCAACGCCTTCTTTTACTTCAATTCCAAATGAGCGAAGTTGATCTGCTATTATCCGGGCAGTTCGCTTTTCCCTGTTACCTAACTCAGGGTGTTCATGAAGATCGCGTCGCACGGAGATTGTTTTTGCTTCAATTTTTTTAATTGCGTCTTCAATATCTATTGCCTTTTTTAATTGTGCTTGTGCTGGAATAACGGCAAGCATAACCAGTGTTGCAAGTAAGTATCGTTTTTTCATTTGCTAATTGTGTAAACTAAATATAAGAATTAGTATGGCGATGGCTACAGATTTATTACTAGTTAGCATTATGCTTTTCAGATGCCACTTTTAATTTATTTGTTTATGACTATGCTGTGTATTTGTTGTTTTT
>JAKFCI010000115.1:0-1932 GCA_036676725.1 Chitinophagaceae bacterium | reverse complement strand
TCATACAGAAATTTATAGTTGAAAAGCTGTAAAGCAGGAGTTGAAGTGTAGGAAAAACTGGTTGAAACGTAAAAGCCCTGCACACGATGCAGGGCTATAATTTGACATTGTTAGCTTTATTGAAAAGAGCATGTATATGTTTTTGGAGCTTGCCCGGTAAATGTGTGCGTCATTGTTTTAATGTATCCGTCCGCATCTGTCGTGTAGCTCATGTTCATTTCATAATAGAGTTGCCCGGAGCCACTCAAAAGTTTGCCAGTTTTCACCAGGTTCTTCGACTGTTTTCCAAACTGGGCATCCGTTACAAACTCTATTGCTTTAAAATCAAAAAGATCAATTTGAATCGGGTTGAGTTGATTCGTAAAATACTCAAACATAAGAGAGGCTGTTTTTGAACCGCCTTCATAAACAGACATTGATACTAAGTTGCCAGCCTGGTATTCGTATATATATTTTGCAAAGGCGTTTGAATTAACTGCCGTATTTATCTGCTCTGAAAGATAACCATCAGCATTGTATTTGAATTCCTGTTTAGACGTAAGCAGGCCCGAAACAAAACGATCAAGCTTTGTTACTCTGCCCTGTGCGTCCTGCACAGCATTTTTATACTCGTGAACAAATCCTGATGCAGTTCGTTTGGCTGAGAAAGGAACACCGGGTTTATATGACACATTCATTTCGTTATTCGAAAACGATACCAGTTTATGATCGTTTGCATAAAACATAGCCCACTCACTCTGGCCGGGAGTTGTAACAGCAATGAGGTTCTTGCTAAACGAAGAAGTAGCGTCAGTTGTAGTTTTGTCTTTTTTACAGCTGCTGGCAAATGCTGCAACCAGCAAAACGAGAAATATTTTTTTCATTTTTTGGTGTTTTAAATTGTTATTATTGAAATACAAAGTTTGTTTCTGAAGAGTTCCCATCATTAACCTGATTAAGTTTTGCCGGATAACCATCAGCATCGAGTGTATAGGAATATTGACTACTATGAGAAGTGTTTGAAGGGAAGCTGGTAAAAGACCAGCTCTTTAATAAGTTACGGTTCAGTCTGCCAAAAAAAGCTCCGGCCATATATTTGTGCTCAAACTGATCATAAATATCAAGATTGAATTTGTTTAACTTATCAGTATAATAGGAAAACTCGTGTGAATAGGTAATCGCTCCATCTTTAAAACTTTTTGAAGCAATGAGATTTCCATTCTCGTAATTGTATTCTGTAATGTATGTTACACCGCTTAAGACTTTCTCTTCCTTCTTTTTTATAAGATAACCTTCCTGGTTATAAGTGTACTCATTTTTATCTGTTAAGACAGCATTCATCCAGAGTTCTGCTTTTGCAACTCTGCCCAACTGATTTCGGCTTGTGTTTTTCAGCTCATAATTAGTTCCCGGATACTGATAAGTTAAAGCAAAATCAGGGCTATACGTAAAGCTGATTTTCCTGTTGAAATTATCAGAAATTAATTTCAGATTGCCATCCGGATTGTAATCCATTTGCATACTAAACCCTGATTGTTTGCTAAAAGATTTCAGCTTCTTTTCAAACTTCATATCCCGTTCGATCGAACCAAGATCAGCATCAGTTGTTTTTTTACAGGAGGAAAATAAGCCAGTTAACAAAAGAAGAAGAATAAAATGTTTCATAAATTTTAATTGATGTTTTTAATTGATGATGTAAAAATGCAATTGCAAACAGCTCATAAAAATTAAATACAAGCAATCCGGAAGAATTTGCAGTTAAGGTGTAGGATTAAGGATTTTATCTGTACGCTGTATTTACTTGTTGCATCTGCTGGACACGCATCAAATAAAAAACCCGGCTGTTATGCCGGGTTATACCATACCTAGGAAGAGAACCGAACTATTGAAAAATAAAATTGTATTCCGTTAAGGCTTCATTATTGGCTTTAATCTCCATTGATTTAACGTAGC
>JAKFCI010000114.1:0-5250 GCA_036676725.1 Chitinophagaceae bacterium | reverse complement strand
TCCATGCCTTTACACTGGGAAGAAGTGAAAAAAGGACTTAAAATAAAAGACTTCCACATGCAAAATGCCATTGGAAAAATGAAAGAACAAGGAGATATTTTTAAAGGAGTGTTGGGAAAAGGCATTAATCTTGAAAAGGTTTTAAAGAAGATCAAATCAATATACGACCTGTAACTTTTTAATAATTTATAATCATGGAAACAAAATTCCCAATTGAATTTAATTTGAAAGATGGAACGCATGTACTAGTGAAAAAAATAGAGGATGGTGTTTTTGAATTTCACCTGACACGATTAAACAGTGAAAAATTAAGTTTTAACTGGCTAAGTGATGTGGATGAGACAGAAGACAGCAACGAAAGACGTTATGATAAATTCGAAAAAGAAGCAATCGAAATTTTTAAATCCAAACAGGAAAAAACTATCCTCTGATCTTTTCGTTATTTCTTTTAGAAGCTTCTACATATTTTTCTTTAATTACTTCCTGCACCTGTTTATCATAAATTTTACTTTCAAGCCAGGAAATTATATCCAGGTAAGAAAATGCACGAACAGCATGCGTATTATTCTGTAATGTTTTCAGTGTATTATAAAGTTCAATAAAAGCAGGTTTCAACTCTTTTGCAGAAAGAGAAAATGATTTACGAATAAATTTAAAGATCTCCACTTCAACAATACTTAAATTTTCCATTTTCGACATAAATCGATAAACAGATTTCACCAGGTATTCCAGGATATCGTAATTCTTTAACTCGTAATGCGCAATTAAATGTAGCAAGCGAGCATAACACTGTATATCGCTGCGCAGGTCTAGTTTCCAGTTAATAATTTTATTTAAATAAAGAATCGTTTGATCATAGTTACCGCTACCAAAATAAAGGGAAGCAATTTTATAATGAAACACCAAAACCCTGTGCCTGTCAAGGTATAAAGCATACTCGTTCAACTTTTCTTTTATGGTGGGCACAAGGTTCAATCCTTCATCAAAACTCCCCTTCATAAAATGCTGGTTAATTTTGGCGGTGTACAAATACACAAATACCTGTATGCTGTTATTATCACTTCGCTTTACAATATCTGATTCAGCAAATTCTTCGAAAAGGGAAAGGGTTTTATCAAACTTATTGTAATTGCTTAAGTTAAAATGAGCAGTTAATAAATTATGCATCCCTTTAATGTAATGCGCTGTTTCAACAGCCACCATCACAGGTTCTTCATAAAATACATCAACCCACTTTTGCGTATAGCGGTAATACATCAAAAAGTCTTGCCGAATAAATGCATACCAGCAATAACATTGATAGAGATATAATTTTTGATAAAATGTGGAGGCTTCTTTTAAATCATCGGTAAGATGCTTTTTAAAAAATGTTTCCAGCGCTTTTTCATCTTCTTCATTTCTGGCATGGCCATTTTTTATATACCAGCTATATAATTGTAATGCAAGGTTAGAGAGTTCTGTAACCGATGCCAGGCGAATATTTAATGCTCTTGATTCTTCTGTTAACTGGTCAGCGCGGTCCTGCATGCTTCTAGTAATATGAAGCGTTTCAATTTTTTTCTCTAAAAATATTACCTGAATTAAAAAACTAACCTGGTTATGTGCTTTAGCCGTTTCTTTTATTTTATCGAGGATCTTCAGGCTTTGCAAGTAAAGACCCTTGTTGTATAATATCCGTGCATAATCCAATTGTTCGTGGAGAAAAATATCAATATTGTCATTATTGTCTAAGAGGCGAAGGCTGGCTAATAATTGTTTATACAAATGGGCCTTGATATTGGACAGCTGTTGCTTTTTTATGCCTGGCTCTCTTTTTAATAAAACCGCTTCGTCGTATTCCTTCATTTTATCCAAAGCGTCAAAAAGCTGTATCACTCTTAAGTCCTGGTTTGAAGAATTTCGGGTTACATACAATTTAAAATTGCGCTTTTCCGCTTTTTGCATGGAGTGCACCAATTGGAACAAAGTATCTGTGGAGCGGTTAGGCATAGTAATTTTTTAATACGAAAAGTCAATACAGTAAAGGATTTCGCCCAATATTTTTCCATTTCAAGCCTGTAAAACCCAACCAACCTTAATTGGCTTACGCAAACCCTTCGTACTACATTCGAAATTAGTTATAGTGAAATTATTAAAACCATTGCGGTTAAAAATCTTCACACTTTATAAATAATCATGGCACAGCAAAAAATATTGATCTTCGATACTACCCTGAGAGATGGTGAACAAGTCCCCGGGTGTAAGTTAAATTCAACCGAAAAAGTAGAATTGGCGCTCCACCTGGAGGCATTGGGGGTTGATATCATTGAAGCCGGGTTCCCTATTTCTAGCCCCGGTGATTTTGATTCTGTTAATAGAATAGCGCAAACTTTAAAAGACGTGACTGTTTGTGCCCTGAGCCGTGCTGTCCAAAAAGATATTGAAGTAGCAGCGCAGTCCTTAAAATATGCCCGCCGCCCAAGGATACATACAGGTATAGGCACTTCAGATTCGCACATAATAAGCAAGTTCAATGCTACCAAAGAGGAAATTTTGCAAAGAGCGATACAATGTGTTAAATGGGCACGCAATTTTACCGATGATGTAGAATTTTATGCAGAAGATGCCGGAAGAACAGATAATGAATATTTGGCCAGGGTAATTGAAGCTGTAATTAAAGCTGGCGCAACGACTGTAAATATACCGGATACGACAGGTTATTGCTTGCCACACCAATATGGAGAAAAGATCGCTTACCTCATTAACAACGTTCCTAATATCGACAAAGCAGTTATCTCCTGCCATTGCCATAATGATCTTGGGTTAGCCACGGCCAATTCAATTGCTGGTGTTTTTAATGGAGCACGGCAGGTTGAGTGCACTATCAATGGTTTAGGAGAAAGGGCAGGCAATACTTCTTTAGAAGAAGTGGTGATGGTTTTAAAGCAGCACAAACATCTTGGGTATTATACTGGTGTAAAATCGCAGCAGTTGAATCCCATTAGCAGGCTTGTTTCCGACACAATGCGCATGCCTGTACAACCAAATAAAGCAATCGTTGGCGCAAACGCCTTTTCACATTCTTCAGGCATTCACCAGGATGGTTTTTTAAAGAATGCGCAGACTTACGAGATCATTAATCCAGAAGAAGTGGGCGCCGAGCAAAGTAAGATCGTACTAACGGCAAGAAGTGGCCGCAGTGCGCTTGCATTCCGTTTTCAAAATTTAGGTTTCCAATACAACCGCAATGATATTGATGTATTGTACGAGCAATTTTTAAAAATTGCAGACTCGAAAAAAGAAGTAATGGAAAATGATCTTGTTGCATTAGCAAATCAATATCAAACCGAAATGGCCATTGTTGCCTGATAAATTTTTTATGGGTAAAACATTATTTGAAAAGATCTGGGACAAACATGTTGTAAAGTCTATTACCGATGGACCAGATGTTTTATATATAGACAAACATTTTATTCACGAAGTGACAAGCCCGCAAGCTTTTGCTGGTATTGAAAAAAGAGGTTTAACAATTTTTCGTCCGGAAAATATTGTGGCAACAGCCGATCATAATGTACCAACCATCAACCAGCATTTACCAATAAAAGACCAACTATCAAGGATTCAGGTTGAAACGCTTGTAAAAAATTGCAGTAAACACAACATACAGCTATTTGGCTTAGGACATCATTACCAGGGCATTGTACATGTTATTGGACCAGAGCTTGGCATTACCCAGCCCGGTATGACCATCGTTTGTGGCGATAGCCATACATCCACACACGGAGCTTTTGGTTCTATTGCATTTGGTATTGGCACAAGTGAAGTAGAAATGGTTTTTGCTTCTCAATGTTTATTACAAAGCCGTCCGAAATTAATGCGCATCAACATTGATGGAGTACTAAATAAAGGTGTGGTTTCAAAAGATATTATTCTCTACATCATTGCAAAAATTTCTGCTAGTGGCGCTACAGGTTATTTTGTTGAATATGCAGGTTCCGCCATTAAATCACTTACAATGGAGGCCCGCATGACCATTTGTAACATGAGCATTGAAATGGGTGCACGAGGCGGAATGATTGCACCTGATGATACAACTTACGAATACCTGCAAGGAAAAACATTTGCGCCAAAAGGTGACGAATGGAATACGAAAAAAGAACAATGGAAAAAATTATTTACAGATGCGGATGCAGTTTTTGATAAAGAAATAAATATTGATGCACAACTGATTGAACCCATGATCACCTATGGTACAAACCCCGGTTTAGGCATAGCGATAAATGGTTTGATACCGACTGCGGAAAGCATAGTTGATGAAGGCGAACGGAAGAACATCCTGAAAGCGCTTGACTATATGGGCTTACAGCAAGGCACTTCACTGAAAGGCATGGCCGTACAAAATATTTTCATTGGCAGTTGTACTAACTCACGCATTGAAGACTTGCGCTTAGTGGCCGGCATCGTTAAGGGTAAAAGAAAAAACGAGCATGTGAAAGTAATGATCGTTCCCGGTTCACAACAAGTAGCTGCACAAGTAAAAGAAGAAGGCCTGGACAAAATTTTTACAGATGCAGGATTTGAAATCAGGCAAGCCGGGTGCAGCGCCTGCCTTGGCATGAACGAAGATAAAATTCCTGCAGGAGAATATTGCATTTCTACAAGCAACAGGAATTTCGAAGGAAGACAAGGTGCCGGTTCAAGAACATTATTAGCAAGCCCGTTAACAGCAGCGGCTTCGGCAATTACAGGTGTAGTAACAGACGTAAGGGAATTTTTAAGTTAAACATGAAAGCATTAAAAATCATAGAAAGCACATTTGTTCCATTGCATATGGAAAATGTCGATACAGACCAGATCATTCCTGCCCGTTTTTTAAAAGCGACAACGAGAGAAGGTTTTGGTAAAAATCTTTTTCGTGATTGGCGCTATGAAGCAGATGATGAAACAAAGCCAAAGAAAGATTTTGTGTTGAATAATCCCTTGTATAAAGGGGAAATATTGGTAGCAGGAAAAAATTTTGGTTGCGGATCATCACGGGAGCATGCAGCCTGGTCTTTACTGGATGCGGGTTTCAGGATAGTTGTCTCCTCCTTTTTTGCCGACATTTTTAAAAATAATTCATTAAACAATGGCGTATTGCCCGTACAGGTTAGTGATGATTTTTTAGAAAAAATATTTTTATTGGATGCAAAATCTAAAATCAAAGTTGATGTAGAGAAACAAACAATAACAATAAGTGAAACTGGCGAACAGGAACATTTCGAGATCAAT